>CAXTPJ010000609.1:0-2975 GCA_964245855.1 uncultured Ferruginibacter sp.
CCCAAATTCCTGCTGTACCATTCAAAAAAGGTAAGCGCCCTTGCTGCACTGGCTAATGCAAGCATTGGCCGCAAAATGGCTTTTACATTCGCCGGCACAAACGGCGTATTGATCATACATTTCAGGATATCGGTAGCATATTCAATAGTTGGATCAAGTTCTGCTAATATAGTGGTTGTTTGCGCACTCAGCAATGCCACGTTCCCGGTAATCATGTGGAATTTTGCATTGGTTTGCGCCAGGTTTACGCCGCCCCTTGCATCGGTTACCTGTAAATTATTTACTGCATCAGAAGCTTTAAAAACTGTAGTCAGTAAATTGTTGGGGTTTACCGGCTGTATAAAGTCAAAAGGCTGCTGCGTTCCCGGGCTGTAGGAATACCAGGTACGGATCAATACATTTACCCACTCCGGCGCCTGTGGTATAAATTCATCTACACCATCTCCCAAAATAGAACTGTTGTGCGGTGTATTCACAAAAACAATTTTATGGGTAAAGCCCTGGTTATAGTTTTTATACTTGTAAGAACTTCCGGCACCAGCATAAAATTTATAGCCCAGCCTGTTGATGGCATGACGGATCATAATTCCTCCCATACTATGACAAACATAATCTACCTGGTTGGCGGCATAGCCCATCAGGCGCATCTGCTCAATGTTTCCCTGTAAAGTATTGGTCCTGTCTTTGGCAGTATCGATGGCAACATCACCAGACATCAGCAACATGGCATTTTTGATAAACAAGGCCCGGCCATTCATGGTAAGTGCGTGGGCATATTTAAAGCGGGGGCTTTTGGTAAAATAAATAGCGCCATTATCATGACGGAAATCTTTCCATGTCTCGGGGCCGCTGGCTAAGCCATGCACCATCAGCAACGGCGGCCTTACCACTTTCAATTTATCATATATTAATGTGTCTTTTACATTGTTGACATAAGTAACGATCACTCGTATTTTATCCGTACGAACAGCGGTATTGGCATCAGGGCCCAATGAATCCCGGCTGTAATCTGTTGGGGCAACGTACCATGCCCAAAATTCTTTGGCCCTTATATTATCTGTCAGAGTAATATCCCTCAACGTAGCGCCGGAGGCTTCTTCACTGTATTGATCCAGTACTGTAGCAACTTTAAATTTCCCCCTGGTTGATGAGTCTGCCTGGTCATATTCATGCAGGCTGAGGTTTACAGAACTGATGGCGGGCAAGCTGCTATCGCCCCGTTTTACTTTGATGTACAATCTTGCAACACCATCTGCCGCAATACCTTTTGGTTTTCCTTCCCTGTCAGGGAAACTGTAATCCCACTGCAGGCTAACATCAATCCTGTTTTTTACAGTCCAGAAAGTTATGCCTCCGTCAGAAGCAATCAGCATCCTGCCTTTGGCCTTATCATAAGCCAAACCGGTAATGTTGTTGGAAGGAAGGCCATCTGCAGTGGTGTACCGTGTGTAAGCAGCTTCATTATCCACATTGCCGGCACCACCATATTTTAATAAACCGGTACTGGTGCCTATATAAACATTGCCCTGGTCATCTTCGGTAATGGCGTTATTATTTACCTGTGTGCCAGATGGCAAAATGGAAGGCATATTTACAATGGTCCAGGTATCTCTTTCCCAAACCCTCAGCCCGCCATTTTGAAAGCCCAGCCAGCGCTTGCCTTCCGAATCAAAGAAGATGGCCTGCGCCCTAAAGCCGGGAGGAAACACACCGCCATGCACTATTGTGCTATCATAAGCGCCGATATAAATTCCGCCGGTATTGGGTACCACAGCCGGGTTGTACCGGAGTATTTTTGATAACCCGAAATTTTGCCTGGTTGATACCCATACTTCTTCTTTGTTACCACCTACTGCATCGCAACTTGGTGTGCCGGTAGCAAATGGACTAACATACGGTACCACCTGTAAACCGGCGGTACGGTTGGTAAAATAATTGGCCGCAGCATTTAATCCAACAGAAATACCACCGGTAACGGTATTGCCGGATGTAATGTAAGAAGCCGCCGCCGCCCATATCCTTGGTAAGGCTGAATCAGCACCACTTCTTTTGTAAGCCTGGTTTACAAAAACAGACCGTACGTTTCTTGATACCAGCCCGCCGCCGGTTGTGGTACCGGGCACACTGTAAAACTTCATGTCAATATCATACTGGTCAGGAAAATAGTTGATACCGCCAGCGGTGTTTGAACCTCCGCCTGATGTACCCGAAGTGCCGGATTGGGCGATCCATATTCCACCCGAGGAATCTCTTTTAATATCGTTGATAAAAACGTTGGTCAACTGGTTGGATTTGTACCATACTTTAAGGGTAGTATCATATTTATACAAACCTTTGTACTGGGTACCTGCCCAATAAATACTGTCGCCAATACCAATACATTTGAATGCATTGCTGCTGCCCGCAAACTGTATGGTATTGGCTTCTGTAAAATTGATAAATTCATTTGTTTGGGCTTTACTGTTTACGCAGTATAACAAAAACAGCAAACACACAAGTAGCAGTTTTTTCATCCGGTCTATTTTAAATAATTACAAGTTTTTGAAAGTATCAGCACATGTTGATTAGTTGTTCTACAGGTATCGATTTACAGAGAGGCAGGATTTTACAAGGGTTGAAATTACGGCTTAGCGCCTGATTGCTGCATACATAGTTTGTGGTATTAACAGGCGGTTAGTAATTAATGGCGATTATGGAAGTGCTGAGAATGAAATAAAATATCTGTAAACTTGTAAAAACAACTTCAAGCAATGAACAGCCAAAAACACCTATTTCTCTTCTGTCTGTTCCTTCTTTTATCTTTTTCAATGCTTTGCCAAACCAGCATCATAGATAATTTAAAAAGAAATATTTATGCCGCTCCTGCTTCCAGGCAAAAATTAGCGGCCACCTTATTATTGTGCGAACAGGGATATTCCCTGCACCCCGATACCCTGATGGCTTATGCAAAAAATGCTATTGCCATGGCTGAAGAT
>CAXTPJ010000610.1:0-2974 GCA_964245855.1 uncultured Ferruginibacter sp.
AAAAAAATTAAAAATCCCTTAGACGAAAAGACAAATGCGACATTTGCGGGTGCATTTATAATTTCATGGATTTTTTATAATTGGCAGTTGGTTTTCTCTATCTTGAATTTTGATTCTAAAGAAACTAGGCTAACAAAAATTGCGATAGTTCATGATTATGGAACAAACCACGGGTGGAAAATAATTCTTGCTCCTTTAGGTATCGCATTTTGTTCAATAATTTTTTTTTATTTTTTTAGTATTTTATCATTAGGATTATATACTTTTTTTAATCGATGGTTCAAGGCAAGAATTTTAGCTGTTTCAGATCCAGGGAAAGTAGTTCCAAGATCTTCATTAATTGAAATTTCCAAAAAACTCAATCGAACAACTGAAGCATATGGAATTATTAAGGAAAGATCAGACGGATCATTAAGTGAAATAGCAGTTCTTAGGGAAGAACTGCGAAAAGCACAAGATCAGGTTAAACTATACGGTGAAGAATTTAATAAACTTAAATCAGAACTTCAAATAGAAATCGATGAAAAATCAAGGATATCCAATGCTTTGATTCAAGAATCCGATAGTAATAGACAAATAACTGAAGTAGCGGAAAAGCAGAGAATTCTCTTAGCTGAGTTGGAGCCAAAGGCTCAACTTGTAAACAGCTTAATTGAAGAGCGAACTCATGATCTATTTGATATGGTAGTGGAAAACACACCTAAAAATCCAAAGCAAAAACTTAGTTTACTCAATAAAAGTGAAATAGTAATAGAAACACAATCAAGAAATGAATTTCTTATTATTGTGAAAGTAATTTACAGGATTGAAAATTGGGAGATTGAAATTTCAAGTGACAATAAAAAAGGTAACAGATTTCTTCTTGGTGAAGAGTCCAATTTTATTTTTGAAAGTTTTGATTATGATATTTTCACCGACAACCCGTTAATGTTTAAAATTGTATCAAAAGTCTCTTTAAAAAATACTATGGGATTAATAGTTATTTTACTCAATAGACTACAATCCTTAAAATAAAATTTTCTGTCCTTTTCCCCTCCGCATTGAATAATCAATTTTAAGGCCCACGCTTCAAAAAAGTAGTGGGCCTTATTATGAGCGTCCGTACCGATACCGTCAATCTTATTGTTAACATCAATGGGAACAATGCCCAAAACAATTTAAACAACCTCCGCAAACGTGCCGCCGATATCCGATTGGAAATGGACGGCCTGCGAAAAGGAACCGCCGAGTACATTGCCAAAGCCAATGAACTGAAGCAGGTGAATGCGCAGATGGATGCGCTGAAAAAACAAATCGGCCTCACTGCCCTTTCCCAAAAAGAGCTCATTGCAGAACTCAATAAATTACAGGCCCTGAAAGGTTCTGTCGTACCATTTTCCAAAGAGTTTAATGATCTGCAGGCACAAATAGAACGGGTGCAGGCCCGCCTTTATGATGTGCGCAATGGTGTTCAGGGCTTTTCTTCTTTCTTATCAAAAATAAGCGACGGCATTAAACAGTTTGGTGCCGTTGCTGCTGCATACCTGGGCTTCCAATTCATCACTTCCCAATTTCAAAATATCATTCGTGGTGCAGGCAAGTTGAGTGACCAGCTGGCTGATCTGCGGAGGGTTGCCGGGCTTACTGCTGCAGAAGCAGATAACCTCAATCAAAAGTTCAGCAAGCTTGATACCAGGACAAGCACCGAAGGCTTAAGGGAAATAGCCATCATTGCCGGTAAACTCGGCGTTGCGAAAGATGAGATATATGAGTTTACCAAAGCAGTTGATCAACTCGTGGTGGCATTGGGTGATGAGCTGGGCAATGCCGGCGATATCACGGATAAATTGGGTAAGATTCTGAATGTATTTGACGGCAAAATCAATGGCGATAACATAACCAGGCTGGGTAACACATTCGTTGAATTAGCCAACACAGGTGCGGCCAGTGGCGGCTTTATTGCTGACTTTGATCAGCGCCTTTCGGGTATTGCAAAAAGCGCAGGCATTGGTATTGGTTCACTGTCTGGCCTTGGAGCAGGACTGGAAGAACTGGGCGGCCGTGTGGAAAGCAGTGCAACTGCCATCCAAAAATTGATCATCGGCATTTCGGAAGACATACCGAAGGCTGCAAAAATTGCCGGGCAATCAGAAGCAGAATTCAGGAAATTATTTGCGCTAGATCCTACAGAAGCTTTGCTGAAATACAGCCAGGGTTTAGTAAAAAACAAAGCATCCTTTGCTGAGGTTACTGCCTCATTGAAAGACGCCGGCGAAGAGGGCGCCCGTACCATCGAAACCATCAGTAAATTAGGCACCAGCGCTGATGTGTTGCGTGGCCGTATAGAACTCGGTGCCAAAGCAAATAAAGAATCTACAGCCATCACTGAAGCTTTCCGTTTGAAGAATGAAACCTTCGGCGCAACACTCGACAAACTGGGTAAAGAATTTAATAAAGTTGCTTCATCGCCCGGGCTTACTAATTTTTTAAAGTCTTCTGTTGAAGCCCTGCTGAGTTTCATGAAAGCTTTGAAACAACTACCTGCTTTTATCCAGGAAAACAGGTTGGCCATTACCACACTTATTACCGGTATTGTTTTACTCAACAAAGAACTGGTCGTTAGTTCTGCCACAACATTAAAAGATGCAGTTGCAAAAGTGTATCATGCCACTGTTACCAGGTTAAGTGCTGTTGCTACCAACCTGTTAGTAAGTGCACAATCCATTTATATAACTGTTACCAATTTACTTACCGGAAGAATTACAATACTTATTGCAGTACAAAGAATTTATAATGCAGTGGTAGGTTTAGGTGCAGGTGCTATTGGTGGTTTCCTTGCCATCGGTGCCGGATTGGTTTTATTGTTGTCTGCATTGGGCAGCAAAACAAAAGAGTTAACCGCTGCGCAAAGAGTGCAGGGAGAACTACAGCAGCGCATTACTGACCTTACCGGTGAAGAAGAGGCACACGCTACGTCACTGTTCAACTCCATCAC
>CAXTPJ010000611.1:0-2965 GCA_964245855.1 uncultured Ferruginibacter sp.
CTTGCCGAAACAAATACTTTTTTTAGAGAAGGCATTGTAAATGTTTTTAATTGCTTTTGAGATGACCAGGGAACCATTACTGGCCGGTGCTGGTTACTGCATTGTTACAACATACACAGGCTGTCTGCGTACATCAAATCGCCATTCCATCTGTACTTCCCATTGTGCATTACGGGTTGTTGATTAATACGGCACGCTTCATATTATACAATAATCACTTTTTTGACATGCTGTAGAAATTAAAATCCCGGTTCTGCATAGAAATGCAAAACCAGGATTTTTTGTATAATTGACGATTGCTGCTTGCCATTAATAATTCGGATTCTGCTGTATCTTATTTCCAGAAGCCTGTATCTCTGCCCTTGGTATTGGCAGCCAGTAATGTTGCGGATGGAAAGCCCTGCCTTCCAGTGCAACTTTTGGTGTATAAACCAAATGGCCTCCTGCATCTTTGGTGATGGTAATACCCATCGCAGGTTTGTTCTCTGTAACATCTGCTATCATCCATCTTCTAACATCATAAAAACGATGTTCTTCAAAAGCCAGTTCTACCCTGCGTTCGTAACGGATAGCAGTCCTCATCTGGTCCTGCGATAAAGCCGCATCCAGTGCCGGCATATTAACACCGGTTCTTGAACGGATCAAATTAACGGCATCCCTTGCAGACATGGCAGCGCCGGTTGGTACGGTGTTAGGACCAAAAGCTTCATTGGCAGCTTCAGCAAAATTCAGCAGTATTTCTGCATAGCGGAAATAATACCATGGCTGAAAACCTGCGTTGCCCCATGGGTTTTGCAAAGGATATGCATCGTTCATGTACTTTTTAAGATAGTAACCAGTTTTGGAAGTGTTCCAGTTATCAGGACCGTCTTTACTGTCTTTACCACCTGGTGTAAAGGTTTCAATGGTGCTGCCCCTGTAACTTGAACCATTGTATAAAACGGTTGCATAAAAACGGTTATCCCTGTTAATGTAAGGACTATCTGTGTTGTATCCTGATGTTGCATCAGTGATTGGTTTACCATTGCTCATTTCATATTCATCAACAAAATTCTGCAACGGCAGGTTACCGCCCCATCCACCATAACTGTTAGGGCCATTCGCAATTTCCATGTGTGTATGGCCGGCGTTTTTGGTGTAATACCTTGCAAAAATTGTTTCTGTATTATTGGCATCCAGGAACAGGTTGCCATAGCCATTTTGAGAAATGCTGTATTGGTTCAAGGCAATTACCGCCTGCGCTGCAGCGGCTGCATCTGCCCAGCTTCCTGCATTGTACAACGGGCTTGCTGCATACAATGCCAGCCTTGATTTTAAGGCCAGCGCTGCACCTTTGGTGGCACGGCCTAACTTCCAGGTATCTGTATTTACCAATGGTAAGCCTGCTGCTGCTGAATCCAATTGTGCCAGTGCATAGTTCATAGACTCCTGTATGGTGCTGCGGGTAAACAGTGCAGGATCCTGTAAATTATCGCTTAGGTTATATACTTTATCGCCCATCAGCACTACTCCACCGTAGTTACGGATCAAATCCTGGTAGCGGAAAGCACGGATGAAACGAAGCTCTGCTTTGATGAGGTTTTTATGCCCCTCGCTCATAGGCACGCTGGCAAGATTGGCCAAAGCAAAATTGCATTCACGGATGCTGCGGTAGCTTCTGCCCCAAATCACACCAAGGGGCCCGAGATTTTCAGGAGCCAGCAAGCCACGTTGTACTAACCAGGTTGCATCATCATTGTTATAAATCGATTCGTCTGTCCAGGAACTTGACATAGCATATTCAAAGCCACGGCCAAAGCCGGGATTGGTGCCATCGCCTTCTTTATCCTGCAGTTTGACACCAATGTAACGGGCAACAACAAAATCTTCAAATAAAGAGGAATCATTTAATAAAGCAGTTTCGGATACCCGGTCTGCCGGTGCTATGTCTAAAAAATCTTTTTTGCAGGATGCCATCAACACCAGCGATGCCAGGGCCAGGCAATTTATAATACGAAATTTTTTCATTGTATAATCAGTTTAAAAATTAGAAACGAACGTTTACGCCAAGGTTGATGATGCGCTGCTGTGGATAAAACTGGCCACTGCCGCTGTTTCCTTCCGGATCATAATCTTTTACTTTGGTGATGGTAAACAGGTTGAAGGCATTTACATACAATCTTGCATTCTGGATCTTTGCTTTCGTCATCCAGCTACCGCCGATATTGTATCCAACTTCAACATTTTTTAAACGAACGAATGAAGCATCGTTCAACCAGAAAGTGTTATTGTATTGTCCGCCATTTACAGAAGCAGAACTCCTGGTATCAACCCTTGGATAACTTCCATTAGGATTGGTAGGGCTCCATCTGTTATCAGCCCAACTGCTGTAGAAATTACCAACCGTACCGCTTTCCGGCAATACATATTGACTAACCCTTGCCTGGCCGGAGAATACGATGGCGATATCTATTTTGTTTTTGTACGCTGCATTCAATACAAGACCGTAAGTGATCTGTGGAATATTACCATATTTAGAACGTACCTGGTCATCAGCAGTAATCTGCCCGTCGCCATTGTAATCTTTGTAGATCAAATCGCCGGGTTGTGCTACGCTTAAATGCGGTGTTCTTGTAATTTCATCATCACTGCGGAAGATGCCGGTTGCAGTGTACAACAAATAAGTATTTAAAGGATGGCCTGTCTGGCTTTGATAATCTAAAATACCAGATGCTTCATCAATAAAGATCACTTTGTTTTTAGCAAGGGTGAAGTTGCCTGATATACCATAAGTAAAGTCTTTCGCTTTTTTAGTATAGCCCAATGTTACTTCAATACCATTGCTGTTTACTTTACCGATGTTTTCAGATGGAACCAATGGATCGATACCATAACCGTTTACAATACCAGATACATTTGGAATAGAAGCATTTCTTACAGCAAGGATGTTGGAACGTTTTTGCTGGAAGTAGATCAACTCAATATT
>CAXTPJ010000612.1:0-2955 GCA_964245855.1 uncultured Ferruginibacter sp.
TTTTATAAAAGCTGCGCTGATTAAAAAACAATCACCTGTAAACCGCATGGTTTTTTTATTGACCAGCCGATGGCTGGAAGAAAATTTTGCAGAAGCATTTGAGAAGATCGATGCTATGGTAACCATGCTTGCACAACAGCACAAACCTATATTCATCAGTGAAGCAATGGATAAAGTGCAAATGCTTTTTGCTACGGAATTATCTACGGAAATGCTGGCCGAAAAATTTGCCCCCATCCATATTAAAACCAAATCAATGGTTTTGTTGAATAGTTTTTTAAGCAAGATCGTAAGCAAGAATATTTTTGGAACCTGCCAGCAGCAATCTGTTTACCAGGAAGAAATTACAAAAGTTGAAAGCCGCATAAAAGAATACCTCGACCGGCCATTGCCTACCATTGCTCAGTTTGCCAATGAATGCAACCTTACACCTGATACGTTGAAAAGGCATTTTAAAGTAGTGTACGGAAAAAATATCTACACCTATTACCTTGAAAAAAAGCTGGAGCTTGGCAAATCGATGATCGCCTCTCAGAATAAATCCATCTCTGAAATTGCGTATACACTTGGTTATAACAAGATCAATAGTTTTTCTAAAGCATTTAAAAAGAAGTATGGTTTTTTGCCAAGAGAGATGAATCATTACCAGGCGGCAATGTAAGTCAATAAGGGTGGGTCACTCCCAGAGTGGCTCACCCATGTAACCTTTCCCGGCGAGCCACCCCGAAGGGTTGCCCACCATGTAATCCTTCCTGAAGAAACATCGCTGTAACGTACAATGCTATGCTGAAGATATTTTTTAGTATTTAAAACATTGTGTGCATAGAATCGTCTTTCTTTACAATACCATTCTATCATTCAACAATCATTACTGTGGCGCTCTCATCAAACTTAACTGCTGCTCCTGTAAAATTTACTCCTTACCAGGTTTTGCTGGTACTATTGCTGGCATCTACACAATTTACAGTGGTGCTCGATTTCATGGTGATGTCGCCATTGGGTGATATGCTGATGAAATCGATGGGCCTTTCTACTACGCAATTTGGCTTTGCTGTTTCCGGCTATGCATTCAGCGCCGGTATCTCAGGTTTGCTTACTGCAGGCTTTGCCGATCGCTTCGACCGTAAAAAATTATTGCTGTTCTTTTACCTGGGTTTTATTGCCGGTACATTGTTTTGCGGGCTGTCGCATACCTATCACATGCTGCTCATTGCAAGGATCATTACAGGTTTATTCGGCGGTGTTATTGGTTCTATTTCCATGGCGATTGTAGCAGATATTTTTCCGGCTGAGCAGCGTGGCCGGGTGATGGGTTTTATGCAAATGGGTTTTGGTGCCAGCCAGGTATTGGGCATTCCTATCAGTTTATACCTGGCCAATGCCTGGGGCTGGGAAGCTCCTTTTTTTATGATCGTTGGTTTAAGCATCGTTATTTTCACTTTCGTTATTTTGAAAGTACAGCCGGTTAATATGCACCTCGGCATGTCGCATGGTAAATCGATAGTGGCGCATTTGTGGGATACCATCAAGCAGCGCAATTACCGCATTGGTTTTTTAGCCACTGCTATGCTTTCGCTCGGCGGCTTTATGATTATGCCATGGGGCAGCGCATTCTCAATTAATAACCTTAAAATAACGCAGGGGCAATTGCCGTTGCTTTTTATGGCGTCTGGTGTTAGCTCACTCATTATTATGCCTTTCATTGGCAAACTGAGCGACCGCATAGACAAGTTCAAAATATTTTTGGTGGCTTCTGTATGGATGATCATCATGGTGGTAATATATACCAATCTTGTTCCGGTGCCATTTTGGTTAGTATTGCTGTTGAATATCTTGTTCATGATCGGTATTATGAGCAGGATGGTGCCTGCCATGGCGCTTACCACCAGTTTGCCTGCCCTGCAGGACAGGGGCGCTTTTATGAGCATCAATACTTCATTGCAGCAAATAGCCGGTGGCGCTGCTGCTGCAGTTGGCGGGTTGATTGTGGTGCAGGAAAATAAATTCAGTCCGCTTAAACATTATAATACACTGGGCTATGTCATTGTAGTGTTGTCGCTGATCAGCATTTACATGTTGTACAGGGTTAGTAAATTGGTAAAGGCAAAATCGGTAAAAACAATAGTGCCTGCGGCTGAAACTTAAACGATAGGCTGTAGCAAAATGCTGACATTGGTTTGATAAAATGTTTTATAACCAGGTATGTTCAACAGGGCGATCTTTGTACTGTTAATTATCAATATCCAACAATCCCTGTCCTGTGAAACGAACTATCCAATATCACTGAAAAGACAACCGGCATATCCAATCATGCCGGAATTTAAAAAACCAAATTACATGAAAGACCTTCAGGAATGAAGGTTTTTTTATTTGACAGAAACGCTGATTGTGCAGATAGGCCTGATGAAACGGATTGTAGTTTTATTTTGAGTAGGCGCTTTTTTTGAGTTGTCGATTTATCTATCCTTGAAAAAATACCTGCTTTGCTGGTGCTGATGTCCTTTGGGTTTTGCCTGGATTTCTTATAAGTTGTAACCGAAAATGTAAAAATAAAATATTAATCTTCGTATGTTTTTAAAGAGGGCTTTGCCCGATTTTTTCAATCCACCTTCTTACAAAGTAGTTGTTGAGTTTCTACGCCCGGAATGCTTTTCAACCTTATTGGTAAATAGGATGGGGCCAATGCTGATGTTGGTTTCAGTTGTATAGTTGACCTGTGCCAGCTAACTTTTTTGCAATACATTTCTTGCCACTTTAGTGAAGTTGATTGGTAGGTATTAAAAATTGCACTGGTAGCAGATCAATTGAAATTGTTACTGCTTCATCCCGCTTGTTTATCTTTTATACCCGGGTACAAAAAGGCATGGCAATAGCCTGTTCGGGAGGGTTCAATGGATTTTTTTAATTGCCCGGTATTGTTTGCCATCTTTTACAATGTCTTCCCAACAAATAAGG
>CAXTPJ010000613.1:0-2951 GCA_964245855.1 uncultured Ferruginibacter sp.
TTGATAATTGCCATCGGGGCAATGTATTCCAGATCGTTTTGAGCAGGTGTTTCCAGCAATCTTTTACCGGCGATGAATTCAATGTTTACCGGGCTTTACGCAGCATCAACCCAAGTCCGTATTTGTTTTATTTCGATTACGGCGATTATAAATTAATGGGCTCTTCTCCCGAAAGCCAATTGATCGTAAAGAATGGCAATGCCGTTGTACACCCGATTGCAGGAACGTTTAAACGCACCGGCAATGATGAAAAAGACAAAGCGCTGGCCATACAATTGGAGAACGATGAAAAAGAAAATGCAGAGCATGTAATGCTGGTTGACCTGGCAAGAAATGACCTTAGCAGAATGTGCAGTGGGGTAGAAGTAACGCAGTATAAAAAGATCAATTATTACTCACACGTTATTCATTTGGTAAGTGAAGTAAAAGGAAAAGTTACCGCTGAAACCAACCCGTTTAAATTACTGGCGGTAAGTTTTCCTGCCGGTACATTGAGCGGTGCCCCCAAGTTTAAAGCCATGCAACTGATTGATGAACATGAACCAACGAGCCGCAGTTACTATGGCGGTGCCATCGGTTTTATCGGCTTCGATGGCAGTTGTAACCACGCCATTATGATCCGTACTTTTTTGGCAAAGAACAACACATTGATCTACCAGGCTGGTGCCGGCATTGTCTCCGTCAGCAATCCCGAAAGTGAATTGCAAGAAGTGAACAATAAATTGAACGCATTAAAACAAGCCATTGTGATGGCACAACATATTTGATGCCCCAAATCCCTAAAGGGGGCTTAAAAGCAAGAGACTGATAACATAAAATCATTTTAAAAATTCAGCTTTGATGAAAGAGAATATAACAGGTACTGGTAATACTGCAGAAATACCCCTTAAGAGTTTGAGTCAAAAAATATTGGTTTTCGACAACTATGATTCTTTTACTTACAATCTTGTTCACCTGGTTGAAAAGATCATCAATGATAAAGTGGATGTTTTTAGAAATGATGCCATCAGCCTGGAAGAAGTGAATCGGTATGATAAAATTATTTTGTCACCCGGACCGGGTGTGCCGTCAGAAGCAGGTTTATTGTTACCGCTGATAAAAAAATATGCTGCCACCAAATCTATATTGGGTGTGTGTTTGGGGCACCAGGCCATTGGAGAGGCCTTCGGTGGGTCGCTTACTAATTTAAGTAAAGTGTATCATGGTGTGGCAACTCCTATTCGGGTGACTCACCCTTTGGGGATGACTCACACATTATTTAAAGGATTGCCGGATGAAATATTGGTTGGCCGTTATCATTCCTGGATTGTCAACCAAAACAATTTTCCTGCAGAGTTGGAAGTAACTGCGGTGGATGAAAATGGTTACATCATGGCATTGCAACATAAAACCTATGATGTGCAGGGCGTGCAATTTCATCCTGAAAGTGTGCTGACACCACATGGGGAAAAGATCGTCCGCAATTGGCTAGGCAAAAATTGAAATACTTTATAATAATAATTTAGGGACACACACAAAGAATCAGTAAAGTTAGAGTATGAAGAAGATTCTCAATTTTTTATTCGAACATAAATCACTCGGTCGTTTAACTGCCAAAGAAGTATTGCTCAATATTTCAAAAGGCATGTACAATGAAAGTGAGATCGCTGCTTTTATAACGGTGTACCTCATGCGGAGCATTACCATTGATGAACTGCAGGGTTTCAGGGATGCATTGCTCGAACTCTGTGTACCCGTTGATTTAAACGGTCATGAAACCATTGACATAGTCGGTACCGGCGGCGATGGAAAGGATACGTTCAATATCTCAACACTCAGTTGTTTTATAGTGGCCGGGACAGGTAATAAAGTCGCTAAGCATGGCAACTACGGCGCTTCTTCCATCAGTGGCAGCAGCAATGTAATGGAGCAATTGGGCTACCAGTTTAAAAACAACAGCAACCAATTAAAAAAGGAAATTGAAACAGCCGGCATTTGTTTTTTACATGCCCCTTTGTTTCATCCCGCATTAAAAGTAGTTGGGCCGATCAGGAAAAATTTAGGCGTCCGCACATTTTTTAACATGCTTGGCCCAATGGTTAACCCTGCTTTTCCAAAACACCAGTTGGTGGGAGTTTATAATTTAGAAATGGCAAGGATATATAATTATTTGCTGCAGCAGACCGATAAAAATTTTACCATCATCCACAGCCTGGATGGCTACGATGAAATTTCTTTGACCGGCGATACCAAAGTGATCACCAATGCCGGCGAACAAATATTAAGCGCCGAAATGTTGGGCAAAAGAACAGTGCTGCCACAAGATATCAGTGGTGGCAACAGCGTTGAAGAAGCGGCATCTATATTCTTAAATATTTTGCAACGGAAAGGAACCTGGTCGCAGAATGCAGTGGTGCTGGCCAATTCGGCCATGGCGTTGCAAGGCACCGGAAAGTACAGCAGCTATGATGAATGCTATCAACTGGCAGTGGAGAGTTTGGAGAGTGGCAGGGCGTATGAAGTGTTGAAGCAGCTTTGCCCCTAAATCCCCTGAAGGGTACTTCAGCCTAAGCTGTTGCAATGCATTCTCTGAATAGCTTATCATAGGAAATGTTGTAAGAAATCTTGACAAAAGAACTAAAGCAAACATGAATATTTTAGATAAAATAATTGAATACAAAAAAGGAGAAGTGGCGAAGGCCAAAGCACTGGTAAGTGTTGAGGAATTAAAGCAAACAGCAGCTTTCAGCAGGTCTACTTTTTCATTGAAACAATTTTTGTTGGATGAGAGCAAAACTGGCATCATTGCTGAATTTAAAAGACAATCACCATCTAAAGGTGTAATCAATGCAACAGCAGATGTGGTGGAAGTTACGGAAGCTTACACACAACATGGGGCCAGTTGTTTGTCGGTTTTAACGGATAAAAATTTCTTCGGCGGTACCAATGATGATCTTAAAAAAGCGAGGGTA
>CAXTPJ010000614.1:0-2934 GCA_964245855.1 uncultured Ferruginibacter sp.
CCAGCCGATAGTAAAGGCTGCCATTCAAAAAGCCATTCAGCAAAAGGAAATGTTTGAACTGGAACACCCGATAGTAACGGTAGATGGTGCAGAAGGCTGGACATTATCGAGGGCGGTACCCGTTTTGGATGACGACGGAAACATTATTGAATGGTTTGGATTAGGCATCGATATCAGCGCAAGAAAAAAAGCAGAACTGGATCTATTGAAGTTAATGGAAGAATCAGAACAACAAAAACGCCTGTATGAAACCATTATCAGTTCTACGCCTGACCTCGTTTATGTGTTCGACCTGCAGGCCCGTTTTCAGTATGCCAACAAAGCATTGCTGACCATGTGGGGTAGGACCAAAGAAGAATCGTTTGGAAGATCTTTGCTGGAAGTAGGATACGAGCCCTGGCATGCGGCCATGCATGAAAGAGAGATCGATCATATTCAGCAAACAAAAGAACCGGTGAGGGGAGAAGTGGCGTTTCCGCATGCAACATTGGGCAAACGCATTTATGATTACATATTGGTACCGGTGCTGGATGCCAAAGGGCAGGTATTGGCGGTGGCCGGTACCACAAGGGATATTACTGCCATTAAAAAATTATCGGAACAAAAAGATGAATTCCTTGCCATCGCTTCGCATGAATTAAAAACGCCGCTTACCAGTACCAAAGCATACGGACAGGTATTGCAGAATATTTTTGAAAGCAGGAAAGATGCAGAAGCTGTTGGCCTGTTGAAACGAATGGATAAACAGGTGAATAAGTTGACTGGCTTAATCTCCGACTTGCTGGATGTAACCCGTATCCAGTCTGGGAAACTGCTGTTCAACAACGAACAGTTTGATCTGGCTACACTGGTAAATGAACTGGCAGATGAATTGCAATTAACCACAACAAAGCACATCATCATAAAGGAACTTGCAAGCGATACGTTGTTTTTGGGCGATAGGGAAAGGATAGGGCAGGTGGTAACCAATTTGATCACCAATGCTATTAAATATTCTCCCGCGGGTGGACAAGTACAGGTTGTGTTGCAGAAAAAAGAAGATAAGTTTTTAATAAGCGTCCGTGATTTTGGGGTAGGCGTTCCCGTTGATATGCAAACCAAAATATTCGAACAGTTTTACCGGGCCAATAATTATGGTCAGGCCATCTCCGGTATGGGCATCGGGTTATTTATTTCAGCCGAAATAGTTCAAAGGAGTGGAGGAAACATTTGGTTGGAAAGCGGCGAAGAAGGCGGGTCAATATTTTATGTATCACTTCCCGCAGGCATTGCGGTGGAATAACAAAAGTAATATGAGTGAGGTACAAAAGAAAATTTTAGTAGTGGATGACGATGCAGATATCCTGTTCGTTTTAAAGATGATGCTTGAAATGAATGGCTACAAAGTAGAAACAACGTTAGACGCCGCTGCTGTTTTAGCGCCCGATTTTTCATTGCCCGATTTGCTGTTGCTGGATATATGGATGGGCAATTACGATGGCCGGGAAATTTGCCGTCAACTGAAAGAAAATGCTGCTACAGCCAGCCTGCCGGTGATTTTGCTTTCTGCCGGAAGGGATATTAAACAAAGCGCAATAGATGCAGGCGCAGATGATTTTGTTGCCAAACCATTCGAGCAGAAATATTTGCTTGAAAAAATTGCAAAGCATATTTGATGCGGTTTCAACGAATGGTTATCTACTAATGTATTAAGTGTTACAAGCGTTAAGTTCGATACAATATGGAGCAGGTCAATAAATTAATGGGCGATAAATTCATCAACTGGCTGTCAGTGTATGGCCCAAGGATTTTATTGGCTATTATATTGTTGATTGCCGGTCAGTGGCTGATTAAATTGCTGGTAAAATGGTTCAATGGTTTTTTACAAAAAAGAAATTTGAACCAAACCATCAAGCCGTTTTTGTTGAACCTTGTAAAGTTTGCACTGCAGGTAGTTTTGCTGGTAATCATCATGCAATTGCTTGGTGTAAAAATGACGTTATTTGCCGCAGTGATTGGCGCATTGGGTGTAGCCGCCGGGCTTGCGCTGTCTGGGACATTGCAAAATTTTGCCAGCGGTGTACTGATCATTTTATTGCACCCTTTCCGGGTAGGCGACAATATCAAAACCCAGGGCGAGGAAGGCACTGTAACAGGCATCAAACTTTTTTATACCACCATTGTAACGTACAATAACAACACGCTCATCGTTCCCAATGGTAAGCTTTCCAATGAAATTATTTACAATCTTACGCTCAATAAAACAAGGCGGTACGATCTTACCCTCAAAATAAAATCAGACATGGATTTTTATTTATTGAGAGAAAAAATAATCGCAGCAATCAAAACAAGCAACGGTGTGTTGAATGACCCGCCGGTGCGGATAGGCATAAAAGATATTGAGCTTGACAGTTACACCTTGGCCATTAATATCTGGCTCGATGCTCATGGGTTTGAAGATAATAAGATGCTGATCAATGAAGCAGTTTGGAAAGAAATCAGCGGGAAAGAATCGTAATTATCTTTTTGATACACTATTTACAATTCCATTCTAAAATTGAAAGTAGTTTGTTCTTCATCAGAAGTAAAACTTAGACTGGCACCATGTGCTTTTGCAATCTCTGCACATATATATAATCCCAACCCTAACCCATTTTGACTTGGCCGGGTAATGTCTTTAGTGAAAGGCGAAAAAAGAAGGTTATGCAATTCCTGCGGGATCGGTGTACCCTTATTGATGACAGCAATTTCAAGGTTATTATTTGCGTAAAATGCTTTTAATATAACCGGGTATTTTTTATTTCCATGCGTTAAAGCATTTGCCAGCAGGTTAGATACAAGCTGGGCGATACGGTCTGCATCGCAATTAACAGCATCGTCGATCTCGATAAAAGAATTGATTTCTCTTGAAGGATAAATGAGTTCCATTTCCGACACCAGTTGTTGCAATACAGG
>CAXTPJ010000615.1:0-2934 GCA_964245855.1 uncultured Ferruginibacter sp.
TTCATGTTTTTTTTGCTATTTCAAAAACACCTTTATCTTTGTCGATATAAAATATTATTGGCAACTAACTAAATTAAATTAAAAACTGTGGCGTACGAGAACAACGACAAAAAAATGGAAAGCGTTTATAGCAAACGCATCAGGGCAGGAAAACGCAGGACTTACTTTTTTGATGTAAGAGAAACCCGTGGAAATGATTACTATTTAACCATCACGGAAAGCCGTAAACGCTTTGATTCTGACGGGTATGACAGGCACAAAATATTTTTGTACAAAGAAGACTTTAACAAGTTTATCAAAGGCCTTACCGATGCTGTAGATCATGTGAAGACTGAATTAATGCCCGATTTTGATTTTGACGCATTTAACCATGATACACCGTACGAAGGTGAAGAAGGCCATCAATCAACACCAGATCCGTTGGTAGCAGAAAGAGCAGAAGCTCCACTAACTGAAGCAGTTGAACCAATCACCGCGGCACCGGAACCAACCGTAACTGTTGACGAAACACCGGCCGACAATGGCAAACATGAAGAAGTAGATAAATGGTAAACTATTTATATTGTATGGAAAAGCCTTTCTGAAAAGAAAGGCTTTTTTATACTGTTGTCTTTTTGTTGCCTGTACAATGAAAAACCTTGCATATCAACTCAAATAATAACCCGTAACAAACAACTTGTAACCCGTAACGCTTAAACCCGCACTTTAAAACGACACCGTCAACCCAAACTTCCCAACCCAATTGTCTGATCGTTTTGCCAGGCTGTATTCACCGTAACGATAAAATACACCGCCACCAATGCCAAAATAAAATAGCTGCGTATGCCGACGGTACAAGTTTTTAATCAGCAGTCCACTTTCGTACAAGCCTTTTGTTGGGACGGTAAAATCAATGTTTACATGATTTTCCGGATGCTGCAGTCTGCCATAACCAATGTTTTGCACCAGCACAAATTCAGGCCTGAAATAAGTGCTGTTGGGTTTTAATAACAAGCTGCCGAAGTTGTGCTGAAAAAATAAATTGGCTGATCTGCTGGAAGCAAATTCATATAAACCAATCGTTTGGAAAGTATTGGGAATAAACAGGGTAAATGTGCCGGAAGTCCTGCTTGCCCTTGTATTGAACAAATAAGCATACGGTACCTGTCCCCAAACTTGACCGGCTTCCAGTTGAAAAGTAGTTTGACCAAACCGTTTTAAATTAAAACTGTGGTGAAATTGAAAAGCCAGTTTGGTATAGCTAAGATTGCCGTTTAAAAATCCGTCAATACCTTTTGATACCTGCACTAAAAACTCAGTATTTGCCGGGTACGCAACAATTCTTGCCCTTCCCACTTTTGTAAAACTTTCTCCCCTGGTAAACCGCAAGCCAACACCAACTTCTGTGTTGCGGTATTGGCGGTAAATCGTATTGCTGTTGTCTTTTTTAAATTCATAACTGTAAGCGGCAGGACTTCTCAACTCGTTTAGCAACCAGTAATCAGTTTGCAAAAAAGGACGAAGTTTGGTGGTTAAATCAAGGCGGTATTGTTGTACGCTGTCCATCCGGCTGGTATAAAAATTTCGTAAAGACTGGTTGGAAAACACAGAACTGTTTTGAACAAACCAGGCTGTGTTGCCCGGTTCTGTCAAATCCTGGCTGTAAGAAAAGCGCAACTTTGATAAAGTACGTTCATGAATATTCCATTGAATGTTGCCGCCATATTTCCAGGCTTTATCACCAAAGCCATAACCGGCATAACCACCGAACGAAACCCATTTACTAAAAAGCGGGTTGGTTTGGAAACCGCCACCCAACCTGAATTTTTCGTACTTGTTAATGCCCGTAATAAAATACTTAAAAGGTATGTCCACCTTCCCGGCAGGTATTGCTTCCAATGCAAGCGTTTCCAGAATGCTGTTGAATTTATCCATCGTATTCAGCATATTGGCTGGCATCATCCGGAAAGTTTCGTAAGTGTTTTTTTCTTTTTCCTTCAATGAATCTTTCCTGAAACCTGACCATTCCTGGTCTGTTCTTTTCCCGGCCTGCGGCGCATAATCAAGCGACAGATCTGAGAAATCGGTATTGTTATATTGTTGCCCGATCGTTACATTGGTAATATAGCTCCGGGTGTCCCAATACAATAGCGTCGAATCTGTTTTAAGGTCTGTCTGTAAAATAGTGGTATTCAATTGTGCAGGAAACCAGTTGCCATTCACCGCTTCATATTTTTGCTGCAACCGGAACCGCATGATCAATCCTTTTTCATCTGCCGGGGCCGCCACTACATTTTCGAGGGCAAATTTGCCGGAATTGATATAGAGTAAGCCTTTCAACCCGGTGAAGTTCCGGTTTTTGCCCGGCTCAAAACTGATGATAAAAGTGGTGTCATTGCCGTGTGGCTGCACTTCTTTTAGTTTGAATTTATAAATGCCAATACTACCGCTGATGAGCGGACTAACATACGGTTTGTTCAACATTTGTATATAATCTTTGTAGAAACCAAAGGGCTGAAAATTGGAAGTGGTAAAAGCAAATGCCGGTGTTTTAAAACCGGAGATTTTGGTAGCCAGCACTGTTTCTTTTGTTTGTTTAGGATATTTAAACAGGCGTTCGGTATAAGATTCGCTCACCATAAAATAATTTTCTTTGAAACGCCTCCCCAATGTATCCGCTAACTTACCGGCAGTAGTATCGGATACTTTTCGGGAAGCAGCCAGTTTTTTTCTTTGGGCAGAATCCAGCGAATTCAATTGCCAAAACCTTTTGCCGGCGCCAAACGAAGCAACAGTGTAGGCATTGTATTTAAAGGATGTGTACAACTCCGGGTTATTTTGCTTTTTGTTTTGCTGCACCAGCCGGATAATGCGGTGTGCAGGATTTTCGCCGGGCAAGATGGTTACATTTTCCAGTTGGTTGCCGGTTTGATCTATGTAAATTATCAACTGTTT
>CAXTPJ010000616.1:0-2930 GCA_964245855.1 uncultured Ferruginibacter sp.
CCGTCGTTCATTCTCAATAGCTGCCAGTATATCTGTTTTCGTGGAGGCGGAACTGTTAGCGATGCCCGACCTTACCCTTACGGCATTTACGTCACTGATAGCGCCAGTTAGATCAGGTGTTGTTTTTTGTGCCCGGGCTTCCGCCCTTATCAAATAAATTTCAGCCGTCCGGATAACGTAGTTGGCAGAAGTATTGGTTGGAGCGATGCCGCCGATGAACTGACCGGCTGCATTGGCAACGGATAATATCCTTCTTCCACCGCCAATAGCAGGATCATTCAGCAGTCCATGTATAACAGCTTTTGGTTCCAATGCCCGGTTACTGGTATTCCACAAAGCAAAACTTGCATTCACCGCATCAACACTATAGGATAATTCCAGGATTGATTCCGCCGTACCTGCCGCCAATGCAAAGGGAGTGATGAGCCGGTAGCCAGTGTTGGCCAATACAGTGTTGGCATCTGTTTCAGCCTCCGTATATTTTTTCTGATAGAGATACACCCTTGCTCTCAAGGCTATCGCCGTTGACTTTCTTGCCCGGTTTCTTACTACCGCATCGGGTAATAAAGTGATTGCTTTATTCAGATCTATAATCACCTGTTCGTACACTGCTGACTGTGTACTTTGTGGTAAACCAATTTTGTCTGCTGCCTGTTTGGTAGGCGTTAAATAAACCGGCACGTTGCCAAATAATCTTGCCAGGTCGAAGTAGGAGAGTGCCCTGATGAAGTAGGCTTCACCGGTCAGTTGGTCACGCAATGCATCAGTCAATTGTACATCAGTTATTAAGGGAACTTTTTCAATGACATGGTTGCTGCGGTTGATGGTGTTGTATAGGTTTGACCAGAAGGTTGACAGGAACGCAATGTCGGAACGCAGGTCGTAATTCACTACGTTCAGGTCTGTCTGTGCATTGTTCAGCGATCTTACATCAGCGCCGGATTGCAGCACCGTATTTAAAAACTGGCTGCCATAACTGTTGCTTGCCAATGAGCGGTAAGCGCCCCTCACAGCGGTTTCTGCTGAAGCTTTGTCGAAAATGGTATTGTCATCGGATACATAATCGTATGGTGCCACATCCAGGTATTTTTTGCAGGATGAAAAAGAAAGCCCGGCAAAAAGTATCAGTAAAAGATAATTATTTTTCATTGTTGTAATTTTTAAGCATGATTAAAAAGTAACCCTGGCACCCACCTGCAATCCTCTTGGCTGCGGCGGTGTGGCGGTATCCAGCCCATCTAAATTTTGGCCTGCGCTACCGGATGATTCAGGATCTGCACCGGTGTATTTGGTGGTGATCCAGAGATTGGTACCCAGTACATAAAAGCTTACTTTGTTCAATCCAATTTTAGAAGTGAGTTTGGTTGGTAACGTATAATTAAGTGTTACTGCTTTCAATCGGATGAATGAACCATCTTCAAGGTAACGGCTGTTTTGCTCAATGTTGTAATTGTTGCCCACACTGGTAACCCTTGGTGTGTTGGTGATATCACCGGGCTTCTGCCACCGGTCTAACTGGCTTTTCAGCAATGAACGGGAAGCATCTCTTGTACCGCCGCCTTCCAGGATATACTTATTAAAATTGAACACATCATTGCCGTATTGATAGGTAAATAAAATGTTGAGGTCGAAATTTTTGTAACTGATGTTATTCGTCAGGCCACCGAAGAATTTAGGAATCGGATTACCCAACAACTGGCGATCGGCCTGGGTGAGTTTACCATCTTTATCTACATCATCAAACACCGCATCGCCGGTTTGCGGATCAACATACAATTGTTTGTACAACCAGTAACTACCTAATGCTGCACCTACTTCTGTGCGCCGGTATTCCCTTGCTTCAAAAGTGATTGGACTAACCAGTTTTTCTGCCCGGTTGATATTTCTTGCAATATTGAAACTGGTCGTCCATTCAACATCATCTGTTTTAATGTTGGTGGAAGAAATGCCCACTTCAATTCCTTTGTTGCTTACTTCGCCTGCATTGGCCAATGTGCTGCCATAACCGGTTGCACCGGGAACAGGCAGGTACAATAACGCATCCCTTGTGTATTTGTAGTAAGCATCTACGTTGATGAAGATCTTGTTTTTGTAAAGACCGAGATCGATCCCCAAATTATAGGTGGTAGTTCTTTCCCATTTCAGATCGGGGTTTTCCAATTGTGATGGAGCAATGCCCGCCCTTGGGCCGCTGGTCAGGTTATCAGGATACTGTACATTGCCCGTCCACAAACCCTTAGAAGCATAATCGTTGATGCCGTTCTGATTGCCCGCCAGGCCTACACTTCCCCTGATCTTCAACTCAGAAATGGAATGAATGTTTTCAAGAAAGGTTTCTTTTTTGGCTGCCCAGGAAAAACCAACAGCAGGGAAGTAACCCCAACGGTTATTCGCACCAAATTTGGAGGAGCCATCTGCACGCAGGGATGCTTCGAGGAAATATTTATTCTGCAGACTGTAATTCACCCTGCCGAAGAAAGAAGCAATGGTTGATTTGGATTGGCTTTGCGAAGACGTCCGCACTGATGCTGCGGAAATTTGCTGAAAGGAGTTGTTGGGAAAGCCCTGTCCTTTTGCCCCCGTAACACTCACGTTGGTTGTTTGAATACTGTTGCCGATCAATGCAGTGATAGATTGGTTGCCACCAAATTTGGTATTGTATGAAAGCAACTGATCGTTTTGAAATACACTATAAGTCGTCAGCACGTCGTTGCGATAGCCGGCCGGATTGGGCGATCCGCCAATGATGGTTTGATCATTAAAAAATTCCCGTTCGTTGTAATTGTTATAATCCACTCCGACCGATGTTTTAAATTTCAACCCGGGAATGATATCAATCTCTACAAACTGGCTACCGATGTAGCGAAGGCTTTTGGTAGAGATGTTAGTAATATCGGTGTTGGTTAGATTGTCGATGTTTTCATACAGCG
>CAXTPJ010000617.1:0-2924 GCA_964245855.1 uncultured Ferruginibacter sp.
GCAGTTACTTTTTTTTCGCAATGATTTTTAGTATAAACTGCATACCAATTTCTGTCCATTTTAAAATCGTTTAATGATTAAAAAATATGCAGTTTTTCGATAGAATGATTATTGGCAGTTAGTTCAAAGTGTACAGTGGTTTTCGGTGGGAAATGGGATAGAGGTAATGTAGTATGGCTAAGTTAAGCTTTTAATTTCTTTCCTTTGGTTATTTTTTCGTTACTGCCATACACATAATCATACCCATATCCGTAGTTGTTTTTAAGGAAGCCCCTGTTCTTTACGCCATTGAAAATAATGGCCGGGTTTTTTAAAGAGTTGATCTTATTGTTCTCATCCAGGCGTTTGATGAGCATTTTGGGTGTGTATTTATGCCTTACCACATATAAAGTTGCATCGGCAATGGAGGAGAGGTGATACGCATCTGTTACCAGCATCAAAGGAGCGGTATCTATGATGACGATGTCGAATTCAGTTTCGAGATATGTCAATAATTTTTGTATTTCCCCGTTCTCTAATAATTCAGATGGAGTAGGATGCAGCCCGCCTGCCGGGATAAAACATAGGTTTTCATGCGCCGGTAACCTGCGTACGATTTCATGGGCTGCTTTTTCGCCCAGTAAAAAGTCGCTTACGCCAGGTTCTTCGCCGGAAACATTAAAGAGTTTACCCAGTGATGGGTTGTGCAAATCAATATCAACCAGGGCAACTTTTTTACCTGTCATAGCAAGGCTTACCGCAAGGTTAGCCGCCACAAAACTTTTTCCCTCACCGGGAATACTGGAGGTAACCAATATTTTTTTGTGGTATGCATCAATACCAAGGTATAATAAGGATACCCTGATCTTCCTGAATTCTTCTGCAATGAATGATCTTTTACCGGGTTCTAAAACCAATGAATTTTTTGCTTTGTTATGAACAATCTCTCCTATAACAGGAAAACTGGTAAGCGATTCAATTTCTTTGCGGTACAGCACTTTACTGTTCATCATTTCCCTGATGTTGATAAGGGCAACCGGAAATGCCATACCAAAAATTAAAGCCGCCAGGTAAATCATTGATTTTTTAGGGCTCACCGGGCCTGGTGCAGCCAGTTGGCCTGAGTTAACCAGCCTGCTGCCGGAATTAGCTGCAGCGGTATATGATATGGCTGCTTCTTCCCGTTTTTGTACCAAAAATTGGTAAATATTATTCTGTATGTTTTGCTCCCGGCTAATCTCCAGCAAATCCCTTTCATTTTCCGGAAGTCTTGACAGCATTGAATTGAAGCCGCCGCTGGTAGAAGACAAACTGGAACGGGTTGTTTGCAGGTTGCGGATCTGTGCTTCAATGTTTGAAAGAATATTTGGCCTTGCTTTTTCTATTTTTTCTTTCAAAGACAACAACATAGGGTTGCCTTCGCCAACAGTTGCTTTTAATCTTTGGTAATCGAGTTGATCGGCGTTTAGTGAAGCCATCTGCTGCGTTAATGTAGCATCACTAATGCCCACGGCAGATGGGAGAATGCCAACACTCTCATGGTTGGTTACATATTTTTTAAGATCGTTCAATACCTCCATCTTTACATTTACTTCACTCAATTCTTTATCGGTATTGGCTACGCCACCCAGGTAAAGCCCACCTTGTGCACTAAGGTCAGTAACTTTATTCTGTGCTTTGTAGGCCTGCACTTTTCGCTGTATGGAATCCATATTGCCGGTGACAACTTCCAGCCTTGAATTGATAGATGCCAATGTATTCCTGATGAGGCTTATCTTTTCTTCAATAGATTTTTGGTTATAGAAATAAATGAGCGTATTCAAAATATCAATCGCCTTTTCAGGCACTTCGTCCCGACAGGTCATGTCTATTACGCTGGATAATTTACTCTTGGAGAACACTTTGATCGATCCCATCAACCCTACACTCACATTGCCTACCGGAGCAAGGTCAAAGAAGAATGGCTTGGTACCCATTGGCCCAACGTAGTTCGGGTTATTGATAAATTTTAATTCGCCATAAGGGGTGTTGGTCCACTTATCCAGCGTATCAGAAAAAGTATTGTTAAGTATTATTTTATTATGGGCACTGTCAAACTTTAAAGATATTTTTTTAAATTCTTTTATTTTATCAGGGTACCTGGCTTCTACCAAAACCGGGCAAGACGCATAGGCTGACTGGATCCTTAATTTTCCTTCCTGAACTATCGGTGCATATAAACGCAGGCGTGTTACAATACTATCCACCAAAATCCTGGATTTTAAAACTTCAATTTCATTATCAATGATTTTGGATTCATTGATGGGATCCACAGCTTCTGATTCCTTACTCCCTTCAACACCCTTTTTTTGATCTTTGATGATGATGTTGGCATAGGCTTCATACTGTGGTACGGTGTACCTTACATAGGCAAAAGCTGCTGCCCCGGAAAGAACAACACAAAGTAAAAACAACGGCCAGTAACTGATATAGCCTGCCAGCACCTGTGCTATCTGCGTTTCCTCTTTTTGCGTCCTGCTATTTTTCGATTGCATTTTTGTTTGTCCTATTTACGGGTTAATCGGTCTACTATAATAACAACTACAGAAAGCGCACTAATGAGGGAGGGAACCAATATCCTGTTCCTGTTTACACTTGCTTCTTTATTTTTGTTGGCTTCAACATACACAACATCATTTGGCTGAAGATAGTAGTAGGGTGATTGTAAAAAAGTGGCAGAAGTAAGATCAATGCGTTTTACTATTTTTTTGCCGTCAATTTCTCTTATCAGCATTACATTGTCTTTTCTTCCATAAATGGTGATATCGCCTGCTACGCCCAATGCCTTTATCATAGAAATTTTTTCAGTTGGTACAGTAATCACGGTTGGTTTGGCAACTTCACCAATCACCGTAACTTCATAATTGAGGTACCGGATATCAACCTGCGGTTGTTTTAATAAATCT
>CAXTPJ010000618.1:0-2922 GCA_964245855.1 uncultured Ferruginibacter sp.
CAAAATAACTTTGCTTACTATATGGAACGCAACTTTTATTATGATATTGCAACCGGCATATTGGAAAACCACTCATTAACATTTACCTGAATGTTAATAAACCTGGTTGGAAAATTCTACAAATTGGAATTAAATAGAACTACAGAGATAACCTAATGAAATTTAGCCAATTAGATATAAAGAAACAGACAAATAAAACTAAAACGTTTAGAGAAACGCATTCAGGGATTGTAGCTTTTGTATTACGTAAGATTTGCACAACTGCGTAAAATTACGGTTGAAACAAAAAGTTCCGAAGTCGATTAATTGTGCATAACAATGCAGGTTTTTACGCAATAAATTTCTAAAAGAAAAAACTAAATTTTCATTTGCTGGATCCGCACCGCATTTAAAATTGCCAGCAATGCAACGCCCACATCTGCAATAACAGCTTCCCACAATGTAGCAACTCCACCCGCACCTAAAATCAAGACAATTATTTTAATCAGCATGGCCATCGCAATGTTTTGCCAAACCACCGCTTTGGTAATTTTTCCAATCTTTATTGCAGATACAATTTTTAAAGGCTGATCGTTTTGTATTATAATATCTGCCGTTTCAATGGTGGCATCGCTTCCCAGGCCACCCATGGCAATACCAGCATCTGCCAACGCTACTACCGGTGCATCATTTACCCCATCTCCTGCAAAAGCAATGATCCTGCCTTCATTCTTTAATGTTTGTACTTTGTCAACTTTTCCCTCCGGCAATAAATCGCCATAGGCATTATCAATATTCAACTGCTTTGCGATTGTATCAACCACCATTTGCTTGTCGCCCGACAACATCACCGTTTTGATGTTTAACTGGTGCATACTTTCAATTGCCTGTTTTGCATCTTCTTTAACTTCATCTGCAATGGTAATGTAACCGGCGTAATGATTATTGATGGCAACGGCTACAAGGGTATCAACGACTGCCGTTATCTCTTTGGGGTAAGCAATATTAAATTTATCCAGCAATTTACTATTTCCAGCCAACACCGTTTTTCCATTGATCGTTCCTTTTAAGCCATGGCCCGGAATTTCTTCTGTGTTAGTAACCGTGCTATTTTTATACAACTCACCTGCAAATTCAGTAACTGCTTTTGCAATAGGATGTGTTGATTGGCTTTCAAGCGCTGCCGTTAACTGCAACAATTCTTGCTCATCAAAATCAGTTGCAACTATTTGCTGCACTTTAAAAACGCCTTTGGTTAGCGTACCGGTCTTATCCATTACAATGGTATCCACCTTTGTAATGACATCCAAAAAATTAGACCCCTTAAACAAAATACCATTTCTTGATGCCAGTCCGATACCTCCGAAGTAACCCAATGGAATAGAAACAACCAATGCACACGGACAACTGATCACCAAAAACACCAGCGCCCTGTAAAACCAGGTGGTGAACACATATTGCTCAACAAAAAAATAAGGCAACAAACAAACAGCCAGCGCCAACGCAAAAACGATGGGCGTATAAATTTTTGCAAACCTGCTGATGAATAATTGTGTCTGCGATTTTCGGGCCGTCGCATCCTGCACCATTTCCAGTATCCTGCTCAGCTTGCTGTCTTTAAACAAAGCCGTAACTTTTACTTCTGCAACTTTATCAAGGTTGATCATACCGGCCAGTACTGTTTCGCCCTGCCTTTTTGTATCTGGTTTACTTTCACCGGTAAGGGCTGCGGTATTAAAATTGGCTGATGCAGTGTTGAGTGTTCCATCCAGTGCAACTTTTTCTCCGGGCTTTATCTGTATGATGTCGCCGGGTTGTACACCGTTCGGATGAACCACTTCGGCTGCACCGTTTCTCATTACCGTAACTGCATCCGGCCGGATATCGAGCAGGGCTTTAATACTTCTTTTGGCCTTGCTCACCGCTGCATCCTGGAACCATTCGCCGATGGAATAAAAAACCATTACCGCCACGCCTTCACTGTAAGCGCCAATGGAAAAGGCACCAATAGTGGCAACGCTCATTAAAAAGAATTCATTAAAAAAATCAAGCCTTTTGGCTTTTCTAAACGCAAGGTTCAGCACATTGTACCCCGCTAAAAAATAAGCTGCTATAAAAATTACGAGGTCTATCGGGAAAGCGGGTTTGTATGAAAAGCCAAACTCCAGTGTGAGCATTGCGCTCAATATGAATAAGGCTAACAACAATGGCCAGTGGCTTTTCCAACCGTCCACTTCGCCATCTCCATGATCATGATCATGATCATGGTCATGATCGTCATGTTCATGTGCATCATGCCTGTGTGCATGCTCATGTGAACAGGGTTTCTGTTTATCCGTATTATCTGCGTGTGCCATGTTATTTTTTAAGCTATAAAAAATGAAATGATACCGGTTATAATTAAAGTCCAGCCCGTGATGATACCTGCTTTGTGTTCCCACGCATGCCAATTTAGTTTCAGCACACCGGTATATGCCAGCCTTACCCAAACAATCATTCCGGTAACAGATATAAAAAGATACAGCAGTGCAATGCTGAACACTGCCCACCAGCCCCTGGTGCCGGCCAGTAAAAAATAAGCTTCTATTTCAAGACACGGGGAAAGGAACATAGCAAACACCAGGGCCATGATTATTTTTGGCTTTGACAGCGATGGCTTTGGCACATTGTGTAAATGAAAATGTTTGTGGCGGTGATGCTGGTAAATAAAAAACAATCCCAGCAGGATCAATAATGCGGGGGCAATAAAATGAGTAAAATATTTGGTTGCATTGGACAATTGCACACTCAGCAGCCCTAAAATAATTCCAATGATGATAGTGCTTAACGCATGGGCCAGGCCAGATAAAAACGTAACCTCGGTGATTTCCCTGATGCTCCAGTTCTCTTTTTTACCGATTGATAAAACCGGCAACCAATGGCTTGGTATCACTGCATGAAGCA
>CAXTPJ010000619.1:0-2921 GCA_964245855.1 uncultured Ferruginibacter sp.
ACGCCCGGTATCACCGCCGGCGCAAATAAAACATTGCGCAAAGCGCTCAACCAAAATGAGCTGCTGTTACGAAAGGCTTTCAGCAACGATCACCTGGTGAAAACGTATCCCAAATCAATGGCTGCGGCAGAAGTGAGGGTGAACAGCGAAATAGGAATTGATGACAATGACTTTGATGCATCTAAGTGGTCTCTCACCGTTAATAAAAAAGGTGGCTCTCAGTTAAAACTGGCGTTAAAAGATATTATGGCGCTGCCTAAAACAGAAATTGTTTTTGATTTTAAATGTGTGGAAGGCTGGGACCAGATATCGCATTGGGGAGGCGTAAAGTTCAGTGATTTTATTGAGCACTTTAATTTGCAGGAAGAAGCGAAACTGCAATACGCAGGTTTTGTAACACCTGATAAAGCCTATTATGTTGGCCTCGATATGCCAAGCATGATGCACCCGCAAACATTGCTGGCTTATGAAGTAAACGGCAAGCCTTTACCTGTTCAGCATGGCCAGCCGCTCCGGCTGATCATTCCCGTAAAATATGGCATCAAAAATTTAAAAAGGATCGGCAGCATTTCTTTCAGCAATGAGCGCCTGCCAGATTATTGGGCAGAGCAGGGATATGATTATTATTCTGGCTTGTGATGTTATTGATCTTGTATTGCTTTCCCTCTTTTTCTTTTTACCAGGTAACAAAAATCCGGTAAACCTTCCATGCTATTCATTGTTAGCTTATAATCAGCAGTCGCTGAAAGTCCCTCCTTTGGAGGGATTTAGGGAGGCCAAATAAAATTTTAAGTATAAATTACAGTTTATTAATTTACTAAACCGGTAGTAAGCCAAACACAATTACAATGGAATTTCACGCCTTATCACAAAAAGTACAGCAATATATACAGGGTTATTTTGAAGCCAATGCCAATACTAAACTGGTTTATCACAACACTACGCACACAGAAAATGTGGTAAAAGCGGTGGTGCAGATTGCCAACCATTACCAGTTGAACGACCATGATTTTTTTATCGTAACCGCAGCCGCATGGTTTCATGATATGGGATATTACATAGGCGATGGATCTGATCATGAAGCAAAAGGAGCTGCCATGGCGGAAGATTTTTTAAAACAGATAGCCGTGGATGAACCTTCTATTGAGCAGGTTAAAAAATGTATACTGGCCACCAAGCTGCCACAGCGGCCAACCAATTTATTGGAACAGATCGTTTGCGATGGCGACCTTTTTCACCTGGGAACAGAAACATTCAGCGATGCGGATAAATTGATGCGGAAAGAATGTGAACTGAAACTGGACAAAGAATTTGATAAAAAAGAATGGCGGGCTGGCACTATCCGGCTGTTTCAATCGCACCATTACCACACGGAATATTGCCAGGTATTGCTGAATGCAAAAAAGCAGCAAAACCTGCAGCGCCTGCTGAGCAAACAGGAAGAGAAAACTAAAAAGAGCGAAGAAAAAAAGATCGTTGATAATACGGCATTGGCGCCAGGCCCGCAGGAAATAAAAGAGAAAAAAGTAGAAAAGCCAACCCGTGGTATTGAAACCATGTTCAGGGTGGCCTCTACCAATCACCAGCGGTTGAGCGATATGGCCGACAGCAAAGCACACATCATGATCTCTGTAAACTCTATCATCATTTCAGTGGTGATCGGTTTAGTGGTGCGCAAGCTGGAAGCATCACAAAACCTTATTATTCCTACATTGATTTTATTAAGTGGTTGCGTACTGGCGGTAATATTTTCGGTACTGGCAACCAGGCCGAAAATTCCGAATGGATATTTTACCCCCGAGCAATTATCTAACCGCACGGTCAACCTGTTGTTCTTCGGTAATTTTTACAGCATGGATTATGAGCATTATTATGAAGGCATGAAGGAAGTGATGGCCGACAGTGAATTTCTCTATGCCAGCCTTATCAGGGATATCCATTCGCAGGGCGTTGTACTGGGACACAAATATAAATTCCTGAGGGTGTCGTACACCATCTTTATGTTTACACTTATTATTTCTGTGCTGGCATTTGCAGCCACTACCATTTTTGTCCACTAAAACTACCGGTATTGGATACACGATTTTTAAACAGGGATCTTAGCTGGCTTTCTTTTAACGGCAGGGTGCTGGATGAAGCAGGCAGAACTGCTGTGCCTTTGGTAGAACGGATCCGTTTTTTATCTATTTTTTCTTCCAACCTGGATGAGTTTTACCGGGTAAGGATACCGGCGCTTTCTTTACGGCATGAAGCGAAAAAATCAGGGGAAGAATTCGAGCAGTTACTATCGCAGGTAAGGGAAGTGATACAGCACCAGCAGGAAAAATTTGGAAGGATACTAAGAGCACAGTTGATCCCTTTGTTGCAGGAAAACAACATTGAATTATTGTACAGCAAAGCAATCCCTGATTTTATAGCACCTGAATTAAAAGAATATTTTCAATCGGAAGTGATGGCATTTTTGCAGGTCGTTTTTTTATCGACCGGCAATGATGGGTTGTTTCTTACAAGCAACGCCTTGTACCAGGCAATAATCATGGAAGGCACTGATGGAAAAGAAAAAACTGCCATGCTGAATATCCCTTCCAACAAAATACCCCGCTTTTTTTCAACGGTACACAATGGGGTTCAGTACATAATTTTCCTGGAAGACATTGTAAAAAAGCATTTGCACCTGTTGTTTCCCGGTTCTTCCATTAAGGGTGCATACAATATTAAAATAACCCGTGATGCGGAGCTTGACCTGGCCGATGAATACAATGGAGACCTGGCTGAAAAAATAGAGCGCCAATTGTCCAAAAGAGATGATGGGTACGATACCCGTTTTTTGTACCAGCCAGGTATATCACTGCGGCATTTGGATTGGTTGATGCATGCATTGAAATTATCCAAACGAAGTGCGGTGGAAGGTGGCAATTATC
>CAXTPJ010000620.1:0-2909 GCA_964245855.1 uncultured Ferruginibacter sp.
TTAAAAGCAATTTCCTGCCATTGCATTTCTAAGCCACTGAGAGAAAAGGTTGTTTCAGTAAATGCATCTTCAAACGGATCATAATAGTGTATTAAGAGATAATAAGTGGAAGTTTCACCATTGTCATCTTCCTTAATATAAGAAGCAATCATGCAGTTCCATGGAATGATGCTTTTTCTTTTATGTATCCAGATGCCATATTTATCGATGATCAATTTTGACCTTCTGTCGATTGCCTTTATTATTGCATAAATAAGTACACCGATAAGAAAAGCGGGGAACAAAACTTTGAAAAAAGAATGCCGCTTTGTCGAATGAAAATGCCACAACAGAAAATACGATGAACACAAATAAAAAAGCGATTGTAACAATCGCTTCATTTAAATTATTCCGTATGTTTATCCCGGTTAAGTTTCGCTGGTAATTTTTTGTTGCGTTACCGGCATCCCAGGTGGTTGTGTAAGTGATCTTTTTGCTTTGCCACCAGCTTCGTGGCTTTTCAGCATATTTTTCTTTTAGTTGTAGTAGTAATTCAATTTTTCTTTCCGTAAAGTTTTCATTCATCTTACACAAAATTATACAGCCAATATTACCGGAATATTAATTATTACTTCAATTTAAAAATGCTCACTGCTTTATCGCAATGAGCATTTTGTTGCAGTTTTATTCACCGGTAATTTCATCCCTGCGCTTCCTGAATTTCTTTGGGTCGCTGCCATCCATTTGTACAATGGCAGGATAAAATTTGCCTAACACATCTACCAAATTTGTCTGGCTTTGCATCACTTCGTTGATGTCTTTGTAAGCAAACGGCGCTTCATCCAATCCGCCGCCAATCAGTTTTACGCCATATTCCTTCAACTCTTTTCTCAACGCTTCATGGGTAATGTTGACCAATGCTTTGGTCCGGCTCATCTTTCTTCCGGCGCCATGACTGGCAGAATTCAAAGCTGCTGTTTCGCCTTTACCTTTTACAATGAAACCCGGCGCTGTCATGCTTCCCGGGATAATACCCAGTACATCTTTTCCTGCGGGTGTAGCGCCTTTCCGGTGAACGATCACTTCCTTTCCTTCATACATTTCCTTCCAGGCAAAGTTGTGGTGGTTCTCTACCATAGCCAGCGGTTTTTCGCTGATGGCTTTCGCAATTTTTGCATGAATGGTATGGTGACAGGCGCTGGCATAATCACCGGCCAGGTTCATGGCCAGCCAGTATTCCATTCCTGCTTCTGTGTCTAAATCCAGCCAGGCCAAATGTTTTGCTTCTTTCGGCAGTACTGTTTTTTGCATGGCAATTTGCGTATAGTGGTTGGCGATAGTAGCGCCCAAGCCACGGCTTCCACTATGGGTTAGCAAACCCACATAGTTGCCCACCGGTAATTTCATCGGGTTGCTGGCATCAGTGATTTCTACTTTACCAAACTCTACAAAATGGTTACCGCTGCCGGAAGAACCCAGTTGCTTCATGGCTTTGCTTTGCAGGCTGCTTAAAAAAGCAATGTCGCTAAACTCTTTTCTGTCCAGAACTTCAGTAGCAGATGGCGCCGCATAAACATCCTCTTTGCTGAATTCTCTTCCTGCGCCAAACAAGGTATTGGCCACCAATTCCCGTTGAAACCAGGCTTCCCTTTTTTTCAGTTCCTCCGGGTCAATAGCGAAAATGCTCAGGCACATCCTGCACCCAATATCAACACCCACCGCATAAGGAATAATGGCGTTGTTAGTTGCCAGTACACCACCAATCGGTAAGCCGTAACCCTGGTGTGCATCGGGCATCAAAGCGCCGGCAACAGACACAGGTAATTTTGCAGCAGTTTGCATTTGCAGCAAAGCGCCTTCTTCAATATGCTTTGCACCAAATACATTGTAGTGTACACCGGTTTCGTTTAGAGAAAAGGCCTCCCCAAACCCCTCCGAAGGAGGGGCTTCTGATCCTGCTGTGTCAAGTAGTTTTTTGGCAATGGGTGCAAGGGCTTCGTTAGTGCTATAATTTTCAGGTATTTGCAATATGCCTTTCAAAATTTCCAATGCCTCTTCTTCTGTATGATGCTTAAAGTATGTACACATGGTATGCATGGCCACACTTACCACCGGGCCTTCGGGATAACCAATGGCACGGATTTGTTTTCCTGTTAATTTTAATTTGCTCATTTGTTTAATTTTTTTTTGATGCCAGCAGTTATTGGCATGGCATCATCGTTGCGTCGCACTCTTGTACTGTTTGTTATATATTCAGCAGAGCGTACACGAATTATTGTTTTAGCTTGACGGCATCTTTAATCCCATTGCTTTCATGGCCAACAATGCCTCTGCATTACCAATGGCATCATTCACCGGGTTATGATCATGTTTTGTTTTCCGGAACAGGCCTTTCCATTCGTTGTTCAAACCTGTGTCCAGCTTCATTCCGCAGTACAGGTCACCAATACGCCTGCCCGAAAACCCAAAGGGGTTTTTTCCAAGGTAAGTATGAAAGTACCAGTTGATCCATTGCCAGTCGAAGGCCGGATTATCGCTGATAAAAATTGGGCGATTATTAGAGTTCTTCACCAGCCAATCCGCAAAATCAGCCATCACTTTTTCTGGTTCATTAAATGCTTCATGCTCCTGCCGGGTAATGCCGCTAACAGCCAACGCCTGCTCATCCCATAACGTGGAAATAGGTTTTACTTACCATAAAATGTTTTGCTCAATGATGGTTCCACTACTACAGCCCCAAAGCACACCATTGAATATTTATGCGGAATAGGGCCGTCTGATTCCACATCTACTACTATATAACTCATTGTTTTGTTTTTTTAAATTTTTTTAAATAATGTTGGTTTTCGCTGCTTCCTGTAAAACTGTACAAGTGCTACCGTGTGTACACATCTTTAATCATACTCCAACCCTCGTAAGTGTCATAAAAT
>CAXTPJ010000621.1:0-2904 GCA_964245855.1 uncultured Ferruginibacter sp.
AGTTCTATGACAGAGAAATTAGTTTACACAACCTGCTGAAACTACTTTTGCACTACTAAAAACGCAGGCCAACTAAATGCCCGGTACCAGACCAACAGACATATCAACTTTTTTTATAGCGGGCATCAATTACCGGAAAACAGATGCTGATTTGCGTGGCCAATATGCGGTAAATAATGAGCAATACGCAAGTTTACTTTCAATAGCGTCGCAGTATGGCATCAGCGAATTGTTTGTGGTATCTACCTGCAACCGTACAGAGATCTATGGCTTTAGCGAAAACGTTTCCCAGCTTACTGAATTGTTGTGTACACAAACACAGGGTTCGCTTGATACTTTTCAACAGATAGCTTATATCAAAAGCGGGCAGTTAGCCATCAAACATTTTTTTGATGTTGCTGCCGGTTTGGACTCTCAAATTTTGGGCGACTATGAAATTGTTGGCCAGATAAAGCAGGCCGTTAAAATATCCAAAGAACATAATTTTATTGGCGCCTACATGGAGCGTTTGGTTAATGTGGTATTGCAATCATCCAAACTCATAAAAACAACCACTGGTTTAAGCGGTGGAACGGTGTCTGTAGCATTTGCCGCCATTCAATACATCAAAGAAAAAGTTGCTGATATCAGCAATAAAAAAATATTGCTGGTAGGCACCGGGAAGATCGGGCGCAACACCTGTAAAAATTTGATCGATTACGTCGGCACTAAAAATATCACCCTGGTTAACCGCACTGAATCAAAAGCAGAAGCGCTGGCCAATGAATTGGGTTTGCAATATGCAGCCATGAAAACATTGCCGCAACAAATCATTGCATTGGATATTATTTTGGTTGCATCCAATGCAGCAGAGCCGGTGATACTGCAATCGCATTTAGTGGGTACAACCGATAAAATTATCATCGATTTTTCTATTCCTTACAATGTTGAAAAATCGGTGCATGATATGCCGGGCATCACACTGGTAAATGTGGATGAACTATCGAAGATAAAAGATGCAACGCTTGATAAAAGAAAGGCTGAAATTCCCAAAGCAAAAAGCATCATCAACGATCATATAGCAGAGTTTTTAGACTGGCACAACATGCGCAGGCATGTGCCGGTATTAAAAGCCGTTAAACATAAACTGCAGGCGATGAATACCTGCGAGTTATTTAACACTTCTACTTCTACTACAACACCGGTTGCCGCAGATGATAAAATACAAAAGGTAATCAACGGCATGGCGGTAAAAATGCGTACCCGTGACCAGCGTGGCTGTCAATACATCGAAGCCATCAATGAGTACATTGCCACCGGCACAAACTAATACCCATGGGGAAAGTGATACGGATAGGAACAAGGGAAAGCCAGTTGGCGGTTTGGCAGGCTACACAGGTGCAGCAACTGCTTGCAAAAAATAATTTCCAGTCAGAGTTAGTTTACATTAAAAGCGAAGGCGATATCGACCTGCAAACACCTTTGTATGAAATGGGCGTGCAGGGCATTTTTACCAGGAGCCTCGACATTGCCTTACTCAATAACCGCATTGATATTGCGGTGCATTCCATGAAAGATGTGCCGGTACAACTGGCAAAAGGAATCGTACAGGCATCAGTGCTAGAGCGGGCGTCTTACAAAGATCTATTTGTGGTAAACAGTGGTCATTGGTCAATGGTCAATGGTCAATGGTCAGAAGCTTTCTCTACAGACCATCTATTCCGCATTCACGATTCACCATTGCCGATTCACCATTCTCCATTCACCATAGCTACCAGCAGTATCCGCCGCAAGGCGCAGTGGCTTAACCGTTATCCTGGTCATAACATCGACAATTTGCGGGGCAATGTAAATACCCGGTTGCGCAAAGTTGCGGAAAGTAACTGGCAGGGGGCCATCTTTGCTGCAGCAGGATTGGAAAGGATTGGCCTTCGTCCTCAGCATAGCATTGAACTGGACTGGATGTTGCCGGCACCGGCGCAAGGTGCTATCATGGTGGTATGCAGGGAAGGCGATGAACATTGTTTGGAAGCGGGTCAATATTTTAATCATGCTGATACAGCCGCCTGCACCAAAATTGAGCGGGATTTTTTGAAAGTATTGTTAGGAGGATGTTCAACACCCATCAGCGGGCTGGCAGAAGTGATCAATGAAGAAATTGTTTTCAAAGGAAATATTTTATCCATCAATGGAAAAGAAAAAGTGGACATAACAATGACTGGATCATTGCTACAGGCAAATGAATTAGGCACCACTGCAGCAAATGAAATATTGGGTAAGGGTGGTGATAAAATTATAAATGGCATTCGCAATGGAACAGCATAGCATCCACATATTATGTACGAGGCCATTGCCGGAATCGTTGATTGAAGAAGCGGCGCAGGCAGCTATTGGGATAGCTATTTCCCCTTTTATAGAAACAGAAAGTATTTTATCAATCGAAGTGCAGCAGGAAATAGAACTGGCTTCTACCGAAACAGCGGTAGTTGTTTTTACCAGCATGAATGCAGTTGATGCGGTCACTACTTTTTTGGATGGGCATCAACCGGATTGGTCTATATATTCCATCGGCACTGCTACGGCAAGATTGATAGTGGAATATTTCGGAGAGCAAAATATGGCTGGCACCGCAAACGATGCGGCAGCACTTGCTGAATTAATTGCAGCAGACCGTTTTGTTGATGAAGTGATTTTCTTTTGCGGCGATCTACGCCGGGAAGAGTTACCATCTATTTTACAGCGGCATGAAATTGAGGTGAATGAAATTGTAGTGTATCAAACCATTGCATTACCACATAAAATTGAAAAGGAATATCATGGCATATTGTTTTTTAGTCCGAGTGCCGTGCAGAGTTTTTTTCAGAAGAATAAACCGGCAGAAAAAACAATTCTGTTTGCCATCGGTAACACAACCGCCAACGAAAT
>CAXTPJ010000622.1:0-2901 GCA_964245855.1 uncultured Ferruginibacter sp.
CTAAATATGTTTTGCCGCTGGTAGAAGTATCAACCGGAACAACAACCGGCGGATTAACGACTACCACGGGTGACGAAGGAATATAAGTTGATGTAACAGGTTGCGGTTTGGTACAGGCAACAAATGCCATCATGGTAATTGCAGTAAGAAAAAACAACTTTGACATGTTGGTATAAACGAAATTTTAGCTTGACTGGATTATTTAAAAGTAACGTAGTTAGATAATTCAATTAAAGTAAATCACGCAAAGGCGCAAAGAAAAGGAGACGCAAAGAGGAGAACAAAAACATTGCGGCTTAGCTTCTTTGCTGTCTTGGCCTGCCCGAAAGATGTCATTCAGGCGGGCTTGAAATATTCTTTCACTTACTTGTCAAAGCGGAACGGTCAGACAATCAAAAGGGCCTTCTTTCGAAAGCCCTTTATTAAACGCTGGTGTTGATAAATTATTTGTAGAGAATCTGGTAGTATTCATCCGCCATGCGGTTACTGTCAAACTGCACCTGCACATCGTTCATACCATTCTGAATGATATGCCTCCAGGTTTCTTTATCGTCGTAATACAACGGTAAAATTTGTTTCTCCAGTATTTCATACAATTGGTTCAAATCGTATTCATCCTGTTCCTGCACATGCACATTTTCGTAATCGATCGGTGGTACCACAAAACCGTTGTTACCATTGTTGATAAATTCGCAGATCCATCCATCGTTGGTACTAAAGTTTACAGCGCCGTTCATAGCAGCCGTCATACCGCTGGTTCCGCTGGCTTCCCTTGGCACCCTTGGATTGTTCAACCATACGTCCGCAGCCTGTTTCAGGCGTTTGCTCAATGCCAGTTCGTACCCAATGCATACTGCTACATTTTTATAATGCTTGCTTAAATGTACCAGGTGGTTAAAGTCATTGATAGCCGGGTAATCCAGTGGATAAGGTTTACCTGCCCAAATAATCTGCACCGGGTATTTCGGGTTGTTCAATAATGCTTCAAAGCGTTTATGGTCCCTCGTTAGTAACTCGGCTCTTTTGTAACCTGCAAAGCGCCTTGCCCATACAATAGTGAACACATCGGGCTTCAGCAACTTGCCTGTTTGGTCGGCGACCAGGTCCAGGGCCCTTTTTTTAAGGAACCATTTACGGTCATCAAACCAAACATCATTGGCTTCAGCTTTCGCTTTGTACAATTGTTTGTCGGCCCAATACGTCCAGTTTTGTGCATTGGTAATGGCTTTAATTTCGCAGATGCCGGGATATTTGCCCCACATTTTACGGCTCACTTCACCATGCAGTTGCGATACACCGTTGGCCAGTTTTGCAAAACGCAAAGCAGCCAGCGAATGGTTGAACTGGTCGTTCGTCATGCCGGTTATTTTGCGTACATCATCTATGTGCATACCGCAGAAATAACTCATTTTTTCGCACAGGTAAATATCATGTTTTTCGTTACCTGCTTCTTCCGGTGTGTGCGTGGTAAATACCAACCGCTTTTTCACATCGGCCAGGTTGCCGAATTTTCTGTATAAATAAAACGCAGCGCTGATGCCATGTGCTTCATTCAAATGATACAACTCAGGATTAAAATTTAATTCATCCATCAACTTGGCACCACCGACACCCAGCAAAATAAATTGTGCAATTTTAGTAGCCACGTTACCATCATACAAACGGTGTGTAATGGTTTGCGATACGTAATCATTTTCCGGTAAATCAGTGCTCAGCAAAAACATGGGCGCACTGTTAAATGTTTCCGGGTTCAGGTACCACGCTTTCACCCAAATAGGGTTATCATGAATAGTAATCTGAAATTTAATGCCGGTATCTTCTAAAAAATTATAAATTTTTTCGTTCCATTGAACCTGCAAAGTTTGGTCTGCATTGCGGGCCTGGTCGTAGTAACCATACTTCCACAAAATGCCGATGCCCACAAGATTTTGCTTCAACTCATAAGCGCTGCGCATGTGAGAACCGGATAAAAATCCCAATCCGCCACTGTATATTTTCAACGGCTGATGAACAGCAAATTCCATAGAGAAATAGGCAATGCGTTTGCTGTAATTTTCATTCACAGCATAAGGCACTTTAAAATTGGTAAAACTCATATAGCGGAAAAAATTGTTGAGGGTGCAATATAAAAGTAAATTTTTAGGAAAACGGGTAATAAGATAAAATATTGTGTAGTATTTACACTTCAAATTTTTGATGCTGAAAGCTGCAAACGATTGAAGTTTTTTATTGTTTTGCAGTAAATATTTTTGAACGTTAAACGATGCTGGTTTTATTTAACAGCAGCCCGGCTATCCACTGCTACTACGGCACAAAACCCTGGCTTCTCCGGCTTCACCGTGGTATCCGTTGCTATCCGGCGTAGGGTTGATTGTTACCATTATTATTCAACGAAAATGATTACTCTTCAACAACAGCCGTTACCTCAACTTCAATCAACAAATCCGCATCAATCAGTTTACTTACCTGTACCATGGTTGCCACCGGCTTTATAGCAGCAAAAAATTCGCCGTGTGCTTTGCCGGCCAGTTCCCATTCGGTAATATTGGTTACGAACATCCTGGTGCGTACCACATCTTTCATAGATGCACCCACTTGTGCCAATGCTTTTTCAATCTTGGTAAAAATAAATTTCGTTTGGGCGTATAAATCATCTTTACCAATCAGTATATCGCCATCCATTGCCGTAGTGCCGGCTACTTCAATGATATTGCCAACCCTTACTATCCTTGAATATCCTACTATATCTTCCCATGGTGAACCGGAACCGGCTTGTTGCCTCATACTATAATTTTTCAATCAAATTACAACATTGAATTGTAACTGCACCTCAAAAAATACATACATTTTATTAAGCTAACCTAATTCAGTATTTAGTTTACTTAAATAAAAAATTTCACC
>CAXTPJ010000623.1:0-2901 GCA_964245855.1 uncultured Ferruginibacter sp.
TTTTAAGCCCGTTACCACTCACTTCCCACAACAAACTGTTATTGTCTGGGTTAGATCTTAAAACCGGCTTTGCAGGCTGGGCCTTGCAGGAGAAGCGCAAACTACTTCCCAAAAAAGCTATTAATAATGTACGCATTTAGCAAAGATTTCTTGTTGTAAATGTATTGTATATAACCCAGCAGTTATATTTTGATAGAGCGTTGTTTTTTAGTTTTACTTCTTTACAGCAGCATATATTTTGCGGATCAGTCAATTAAACAATTCAACCTTTTCTAAACAACACCATATAAACTACCACCTTTGGTAAACAACCGGTCAATCTTCTTTTCAACCGCAGCATCCAGTTCAACCGGCGGGGCATGGTGCGGCTTTATCCTGGCATCCAGTATTACCGGGCCTTTGCAGCCCCAGTGTTTATGCCTGGTAAAACTATTGATGCCATATATATCATGCGACGGATTGCATCTGGTGAAGCTGGCCCATAAAAAATTACGCATATTTTCCGCAACAAAGCTGGCGTCATCTGCCAGCACAATCATCACCACTTCATCCAACATTGCATGTTGCAGTTGTTGATTTAAGTACTCCATTTCAGCAGCAGCTTTATCATAGTTATCGAATGCTGCAGCCTGCAGACTTACAACGCCGGACATCACCAACTGAGCATTTTCAAAGCCCTGCAATTGCAATAACTGTTGCGGAACTGTAGTGGCCAGCCTGCGCAGTATTTCACCATAGGCTGCAAGCACCACTTTACTGCCGCTGTTGATAGAGGTACCGGAGTAATCGAGTGTATCGATGGTTGTGTTGGTGTAAAAATGAATGTCCCTCTCCAGGTTAATGCGTTGCAATACAAACTCAAAATATTCTTTAATGTGATTCGTACTTAACTGGTTGCTATCATCTGCAGTGATAAATAAAAATTTGGCCAGGCTTAACTGCCCCGTACCCAAAACATGATTGGCAATGGTAAGTATTTCGGCGGGTTGTTTAGCCGGTGCATACGGCGTGTACCGTTCACTTCCGATGGCTAACAGCAACGGATGTACGCCGGCAGCATCCACTGCATGTACTTCTTTCAAGCCCGGTATTTCTACCTGCAAAGCGCTGCCAGAAATTTCATGTATCAACTGACCAAAACTGGTATCTTCCTGTGGCGGACGGCCCACTACAGTAAATGGCCAGATCGCATCTTTCTTTGCATACACTTTATGTACCTTCATTACAGGGAAATCATGCTGTAAACTATAATAACCAAGGTGATCACCAAAGGGGCCTTCCGGTTTGTTTTGGCCGGGATATACTTGACCGGTGATCACAAAATCAGCATCGGTGCTAATGGCATAACCATCAACATAACAATAACGGAAACGGCGGCCACCCAGCACACCGGCAAAAGTCATTTCACTCAGCCCTTCCGGCAATGGCATTACTGCAGCCACGCTGTGAGATGGCGGGCCGCCAACAAATATGCTCACTTTCAACGGCTGCCCTTTTTTATTGGCCTTGGTTTGGTGGACACCAATGCCCCGGTGCAGTTGGTAATGCAAGCCGATTTCTTTGTTAAGTTGGTATTGGTTGCCGGAAAGCTGTATGCGGTACATGCCCAGGTTGGCGTTCATGATGCCTGGTCGATCAATGTCTTCTGTATAAACCTGTGGCAGCGTTACAAAAGCGCCTCCATCCATTGGCCAGTGATGAATGGCCGGAATATCTTCAATCTTTATCTCCTGAAACAAGACAGGTTTTTGCACTGGATTTTTTAAAGGCAATGCTTTTAATGCGGCCAGGCCTGCTGAAAAATTATTGATGGGATGTTTGATGGCTTCTATCGGGTTGTTCTTTAGTGCGATGAGTTGCTGCACCGAGGGCAAGGTATCTTTAAAAATAAATTTGCTGCGTTCCAGCGTACCAAAAATATTGGAAGCGGCCCTGAATTGACTGCCTTTTACATTTTCAAAAAGCAACGCCGGGCCACCGGCCTCGTGTACACGCAAATGAATGGCAGCCATTTCAAGATACGGATCAACTGCTTCTTTTATTTTTACCAATTGCCCGTTGCGCTCCAGGTCTGATAAACAAGCTTCGAGTGATTGGTATGCCATTGATTGTTAAATTGATAAAAATTTTTTAATAAACATTTACCGGGCAGCCAGTTTTGCTTTTTCCACCTCCTCCGCCACTACGTTCATTTTCGCCGGGCAACCTGAAACTGATAGTTACACCACCGGTATAATAAAAGTCTTTGCTTTTAGGATTGCCCCTTGTACCGCCCTGTCCGGGGTATGATAATGGCGGCGTTAATTCATCGCCACGAAAAGCCAGGTCAACTGCTTGCTGACCGTTGATGCGTAGCAGTTCGCTGCGGTCGACATAAGTGGTGCTTACATCATCTAAATAATCCGTAAAGAGTTTACGCAAGCCGGCATCCAGGCGGACAAACACATTATCTGTAACTGCGATTTTTATTCCGCCGCCAAAAGGAATGGCCAGTTGTGTAAGACTGTATTTTTGCCTGCCCAGGAAAAACCCCTGCCCTTCTGTCCCCAGTGGTTGCAGGTAAACTTTGGTTCCGGTTGCATCAATGGCAGAAGGATTAAAATGAAAGCCTGCCAGCGAAGCAAAAATGTAAGGTGTAATGCGGTGTTCGTACGAGTTGAATAAGTCATACTCCAGCCCCAGTTGAAACTCTGTCACCTGGCTTGAAAAACTTAAATTACGTGTCCTGTTAAGCGGCGCTGTTTTATCATCTGCACTTACTTTGCCCGTAGTAATGGCGGTTCTTACAAAAAGTTTTTCAGTCAATTCAAAATAAGCGCCGATGGTAAAAAACGGATGAGAGTGTTGCAGCGTAAAACGTTTGGCCGGCAGGTCACCCGTGTCATTCATGGCGCCGCCACC
>CAXTPJ010000624.1:0-2898 GCA_964245855.1 uncultured Ferruginibacter sp.
CAAAACCTGGAGCAACGGTATCTATGCCACTGCATTGGGATGAAATAAAAAAAGGATTGAAGATGAGTGATTTTACCATTTTTAATGCCATGGAAAGAATAAAAAGTGAAGGCGATATTTTTAAACCGGTGATAGGAAAGGGTATCAATTTAAAAAAGATTATAGATCAATACCACCGGCATAAAGAAGAAGAATAATATTGTTGGTTTCTATCGCCAAACATAAAAATTTATGCTTCTGACTTTGCCTGCATCAGCATAATATTATCTCATTAATAAATCAATTTTATGGAGACTTATATCGTACAAAAAACTATCCATATCAATGCTTCAATTGCAGATGTGTGGGATGCATTAACTAACCCGGAAAAAACAAAAAAATATTTTTTTAACTGTGAAGTATTTTCCGACTGGAAAGTTGGCAGTGATATTACTTTCAAAGGAAAAGTGCTACTGATAAAAAACATTGAAATGCATGGAAAGATCCTTCAAATTAAACCGGGTAAGTTATTACAATACAGTTTGGATAACAAAGGGGAAGATGATCAGCCGGGAACCACATCAACCGTTACGGATGAACTGACAGAAGAGAATGGGCAAACGACCTTGTCTATCACCGATGATGTTGGCAGTGGCGAAGGTGCCGCAGAACGTTATGAAAAATCAGCAAAGGGTTGGGATACAATTTTATCCGGGTTAAAAGAATTAGTAGAAAAGAAAGCTGATGATAACATTAGTATTGAAGATGTAATGGTAATTTTTTAGGAATGGCAAAGCATGGTACCAGTTTTATAATACTGAAATAAGACTAACAGTAAGATTTTCTACAAACTTTTTTTTATTATATACATTTTGCCATAGTCACGTAGAACTGTTTCTACGGTTTATGGATTGCCCCGCTGTTATTGCCTTAAAAGAGCATGGCATCCATTTGGCAATTATATTCATAACATTCACCACAAAAAATATTGTATGTTAGATCCAAACACTAAAAACATTCCGGGCAGCAGCGATGTACAGGCTGATACCGAAGATCAAACCATCGTAAATGAACAGGCGCAAGACCAGGTAACCAATTCTCCTGAAGAAGAGGAAGACGGGCCGGCGTATGAAAATGATGTAGATGAAGATGCAGACATAGAAGAGGATGAAGAGGACTTTGATGAGGATGAAGTACCGGAAGAAGATGAAGCAGATGACGAAATGGAAGAAAGCAGCCCGGGCAAGAGTCCTTTGTAAATTAAAACAGTTTCCAGTGCCGGTCAGTAACAGACCGGCTTTTTGGTATTTACCCCTAACAACAGCATGGATATGACCGCACTCGACCCTACAACAAAAAATATAGCCATCATCGGCGGTGGCCCTGCCGGTATGTTTGTATTTAAACGGTTAATTGAAAGTGGCCGCACCGATTGTACGATTACTATTTTTGAATCTAAAGACATTGCCGGTGCAGGAATGCCCTACAGCAGGGAAGGTGCAGGAAAAGAGCATGTGACCAATGTATCAGGCAATGAGATACCAGAGCTTGTAACTCCCATCAGTGACTGGATAAAAACGGCAGGAGATAAAACACTGCAGGAGTTTTGTATTGATCCGGAACATTTTAATGATTACAAAGTATTACCCCGCCTGTTATTCGGCCAGTATCTTTCTGACCAGTTTAAGTTGCTGCAACAGCAGGCCAAAGCATCAGGAATATCAACCACTATCTATTTTAATACACCCGTAACTGATATTACAGAGAATGCAGATAGCCAAAAAATATTAGTGGAAACCGATGCCGGCAAAATAACTGAATTTGATCAGGTAGTAATGACCACAGGGCATACCTGGCCCAAAAAATACGAAGGCAAAGTGCCGGGGTATTTTGATTCGCCTTATCCTCCATGCAAGCTGGAGCAGGAGTTTAATCACCCGGTTGCTATTAAAGGTGCTTCTTTAACAGCAATCGATGCAGTGAGGACGTTGGCAAGAAGACATGGCAAATTTATTGAAGCAAAGCCGCACCAGTTATGCTTTCAACTAGATACAGCATTCCCGGATTTCAGGATTGTGCTTCACTCTATCAAGGGTTTGCTTCCTGCGGTACGCTTTCATTTGGAAGACACTCATCTTTCTGGCGAAGGTTTACTTACAAAAGAAGAACTGGATTGCCACATGCAGGAAAACAATGGTTTTTTATCGCTTGATTTTATTTTTGAAAAAGATTTTAAAGAATCATTGCGTGAAAAATCACCTGTATTGTATGAACAGGTAAAAGAACTTGGTGTAGAGGAATTTGTGGATACCATGATGACCTTCCGGGGAAATATTGATGCGTTTGCTTTGATGAAAGGCGAGTATGCAGAAGCAGCCCGTTCCATCCGCCGTAAAGAATCTGTTTACTGGAAAGAAGCATTGGCTACATTAAGTTTTGCCATGAATTATCCTGCAAAACATTTTTCTGCAGAAGATATGTTGCGCTTGCAAAAAGTATTGATGCCGCTCATCTCCATCATCATTGCATTTGTGCCGCAAAGTTCCTGTGAAGAGTTGCTGGCGCTGCATGATGCAGGTATATTGAAGCTGGTTGCAGTCGATAGTGCAAGCGATGCTGTTCCTGCAGCAAATGGCGGTGTAGTGTACACCTATTCTGATGAAGCGGGTGTACAACAGGAGGTTGCTTATAAAACTTTTATCAATTGCGTTGGACAACCGCACCTCTCCATTGATCAGTTTCCCTTTAAAGGGTTGGTGGATAACGGAACAGTGAGTGCGGCGCATATAAAATTCCGGTCTGCTGAAAATGGTAAGGAGCAGCAGGCAAAAGATCCCGAAAAGGTGCAGCATTTTGGTGATGGGTTGTACTATCTAAAAGTTTCGGGCATAACCATCAATGACCATTTCCAGGCAGTAG
>CAXTPJ010000625.1:0-2894 GCA_964245855.1 uncultured Ferruginibacter sp.
GAGTTGTATGGAGGCATTCAGGCAACTCTTGGAAGCCATGTTAACTTTAGTGCCAATGCATCTTTTAGCAGTTATGGCAACCTGCCTTTCTTTGTGAACGATACAGCCATTGGCAATACTTTTTTGATCAGCAATGAAAGCAGTGTAAACAATTTCCGCCTGCATGGCGATCTCAGTTTCATTAGCCAGGAGAAATTCACCATTACCGGCGGCTTCACCTTTAATGGTTATACCGGCATGAAAGATAATGACCGGGCCTGGGGCACCATTCCTCTTGACATCAATGGTGCTATCCGTTGGGAACCCATCAATAAATTATCTGTAAAAGCCGACCTGCGGGTATTTTCCGGCGCTGCTTTTTTGCGCAAAGATGGAAGCGACGTAAAATTGAACGGCGGCAATGATTTAAGCATTGGCTTTGAATACGCTATCAATAAAAAATTCAGCGCCTGGTTTGATGCCAACAATATCTTCAATAATAAATACCAGCGCTGGTATAATTACCAGGTGTATGGCCTGAATGTGCTGGGCGGCGTTATTTACAAATTTTAGAAACCCTCCTGTGTGCTATTGATTTGATTTTTTTTACCGACTTTAGCAATGCTTTTCCACCATCATTGGCAGATATGATGTTGTTATTCTTTCCTTTTTGGGAAAGAAAGAATAATCACACTTATACTTCAGTTATTAGTGGAGCTTTCCTTTAAGCAGGGCAGCCTCCCGGTATTGAAATTTTTTGCTTGCTGTTTGGCTTTTGCAATAGATATTTGCACAAATTAAACAGCAGGCATGTATAGTATCATAGCCCCATCTTTTTTCCAGAAAAAAAAATGCGTATTGCCCGGTATCGGCCGGCTGTCGCTGGTTACGCATGCTGCTGAAACAGATTTTTATAATACCCAAATCAAAGCGCCCAGGCAGGAGATCGTATTTACTTCCGGTACTGAGGCCAACATTTTCAACGAATTTTCGGCCATCAGCGAAATGATGCAGCGCCATTTAGATGAAGAAGGATCGGTAGCGTTGCATGGTGTGGGTACATTTACGAAAGACACTACCGGTGCTATTTCATTTGCTCCCATACAAATAGATAACGATTTCACCCAGCCCGTGACAGCCGAACGGGTCATACACAAAGATGCCCCACATGCCATATTGGTTGGTGACAAGGAAACTACAAATGTTGTGATGGCGGAATATTATACAGAAGAAACGGTGGCAAAAGACAGGTGGTGGGTATGGGCATTGGTATTAGGCAGTATTGCTATTGCAGCATTGATATTGTATATTATTAAGTATGGATTTAATAATTTTTCCAGCCTTTTTTAGAAGCAGTTTGCTGGATGTAGGCATTACAAAACACCGGGCGGCCACCTCCTTAAAATCTCACTCCAATCAATTGATTAGCTGCAAATAAAAATCCTAAGTTGAAGGTTGCTGATGTAGCGGCAATTAATATCAGCTTTATAAATCTGTAATTTGTAATTACGTCAGGTGTATTTACAAAAACTTGTATAGAGTAGGATGTATCGAATTGTTTTTACTGGTACTATATATTAAAATAAGCAGCTGCAAGCAGTGAAAAAAACAGGGTAATGGAAACTCCCAAAGAAATAAAAGTTATTCTAAACGGTTTCATTTTTTCTTTATTCAATGTTAAAGAGTAAATAATATAGCTTGCTAATATTGAGTAAAGAAGGACATTGAGAGATATCAATCCCAAAAAATTATAAAAACTTGAAACCGATGAATCGGTACCTATGATGGAAAACAATTGTGTTAGTGGAAAAATAAAAGCATAGCTTCCAGCAAAAAAATTAAGGATAATAGAATTACTTAAAGTTCCTTCGTCTTTGCCATATACTGCACACCATCCAAGAAATGCCAATGCAGAAAAAAATAATGTTGTACCAATAAAACAATCAATAACCGTTATCATCGAGATCGTTTAATAATACATTATTGGTTTAATTCAACTTCAATTCAAACAATTTTGGCCAGCGCTTTCCGGTAATGTAAATTTTTTTGCTGGTGCTATCGTAGGCAATGCCGTTTAATACATTGTCCATGTCTTTGATCGGGTAACCACCATAGAAGTTCTTTAAAATGTCGGCTGTTTCTAAAACACCCACCACATAACCATTTGCAGGATCAATTTTTATTATACGGGTAGTACCCCAAACATTGGCATAAATATACCCATTAATGTACTCCAGTTCGTTGATGTAATTGATTGGGCCGTTGTTGTCTTTTACCTGAACTATCTGGCGAACTTTAAAAGTTTCGGGGTTTACAAAATACAAATTGCCCGAAGTTTGTCCATCACTGATGATGAGTTCTGTGCCATTGTTCGTCATGCCCCAGCCTTCACTGTTCCAGGGAAAAGTTTTGATGGGAGTAGAGAGGTCGGTAAGATTGTACACATATACAATATGGTTCTGGTAGGTAAGCTGGTACAATTTATCCTTAAAAATATTGATGCCTTCGCCAAAAATGGCAGGGTCTTTCACCGGGTATTTATTTTGCACTTTACCGTCTTTTATATTGGTGATCTGTATAAAAGAATTGGTTGTTTCGCCGGTGCCTTCATACAACTTACCATCATGTACCAGCAAACCCTCAGTAAAGGCATTGGTATCATGCGGATATTCGGCCATTAAACTGGCGCCTAAAATTGCCGGTGCCGGTATGCCGTTGCTGACTGGCGGTGGTGGGTCAATGGTCTCCGGTCCAGAAGGGTTGCAGGCTGCAAAAAATAATACAAAGGCTACAATATAAAAGTGCTGCTTCATCATGTTTGTTTTCAAATTGCACGCAAATGTAATACACGGCTACCGATTAGCAGGTGCGGGCGGAATAAAATAGTGCAATATTTTTGGTCAAGTGCTATTTTT
>CAXTPJ010000626.1:0-2890 GCA_964245855.1 uncultured Ferruginibacter sp.
AAGGGCGTGATTCAAAAAATGCGAAGCAAATTTTTTGAAAGAAGCAAAAACAGCGGCGTTCCAGTTACGCAGCCTGCCGGCTGTGGAGGCAAATGCATAATTTTGTGGTAAGCAAGAACAGAGGTAAACAGCCAGTTTACTAAGAAAAGAAACAATAATGGAAAAATCCAACTTCATTGATTACATCCGCATATTTTGCCGCAGCGGCCATGGTGGCGCAGGCAGTAAGCATTTTATGCGTACCAAGTACAGCGCCATGAGTGGCCCAGATGGCGGCGATGGCGGCCGGGGTGCCCATATCATTTTGCGTGGCAACTCACAATTGTGGACCCTGCTGCATTTACGCTATTTTAAAAATGTATTGGCAGAAGACGGAGAAGGCGGCAACAAAAACAACCAGACCGGCCGTTTTGGAAAAGACATTATCATTGAAGTCCCTTTGGGCACCATTGCCAAAGATGAAATAACCGGTGCCAAAGAAGCAGAGATACTGGAAGATGGACAGGAAATCATTTTAGTAAAAGGTGGCCGTGGCGGTTTAGGCAACAGCAATTTTAAAACGGCTACCAACCAGGCACCGGAATACGCACAACCCGGCGAACCGGGTGTAGAAGGATGGAAATTGCTGGAGCTGAAAGTGTTGGCAGACGTAGGCTTGGTAGGTTTCCCCAATGCCGGCAAATCAACTTTGTTGTCGGTAATTACAGCGGCCAAACCAAAAATTGCAGACTACGCTTTTACCACATTAACACCGCAACTCGGCATGGTAGATTACCGGGATGGTAAAAGCTTCTGCATTGCAGATCTGCCAGGTATTATTGAAGGCGCTGCTGAAGGAAAAGGTTTAGGGCATCGCTTCCTGCGCCACATCGAACGCAACTCTATCTTATTGTTTTTAGTACCGGCCGATTGTGCCGATCACAAAAAAGAATTTGAAATACTGGTAAACGAACTGAAAGGATACAATGCAGAAATGCTGCAGAAAGATTTTGTGATCGCCATCAGTAAATCGGATATGCTGGATGATGAATTGAAAGCTGCCATCACAAAAGAATTACCTAAAAACGTTCCGCACATTTTTATCTCTTCCGTAACCGGACAAGGCTTATTGGAACTGAAAGACCTGTTATGGAAAACCATGAATGCACCGGTGAAGGAGGGTTAGATCATTTAATACGTTTAAGGGTTGAAGACGTTGAGGAAGTTGTTTGATTTAAAAAAGTTTTCAATTATTTGAAGCGATAAAAATCCGTTTTAATCTGCTTAAATCTGTGTCATCAGCGTTCCTATTTAGAATACTGAAACATGTCAAACACTTTGTAATCAAAAAAATCCGTTCCAACCCGTATCGACCCGTGTCATCAGCGTTCCTATCATCCAACGTCATAAAAATTGAATCAAATTGTTAAATACATCAAAGCGTTCTATGAAAAGGAGTTCAACCTTTTTTATTTCCTGCTGATTGCAATTCTGCTCGGTGTAATTATTTACCTCAACTATTGGCAGGGGTTAGAAAAAAAACATGCTGCCTCCGGTAAAACATGGGCAGCAAGATTCACCGGTTATTATTTGTTATACCTCATCCCATTTGCCCTCGCATTTTTTTTACAATTGTTATTTTATAAAGACTGCAATTATTATAAAAGCGCCTGGTTTTGGATCATCTTATTAACAGCGCCGGCCATTTTTTCTTTCCGGGTCAATTTTAATTTTCACCAACCCTGGGTTATGCAACACTGGCCGGGCACAGATCGCAGGTTTTATTTGCTTTGCATCAATTGGGTCGTTCGGGTATTTGTAGTGTTGATCCCCATCTTTATTATCTGGTTGATTAAAGATACCAGCAACCAGCCTTTTTACGGAACCAAACCATTGCAAAGCCTGCAACCTTACTTTATTATGCTGTTGATCATGGTACCATTGCTGATACTGGCAGGCACACAAAAAGATTTTTTGCAGATGTATCCCAAAGCAAAAATACTCGCCGGCATGGGCGCCACTAAATGGCAATATGCCGCCTACGAATTATGCTACGCTTTTGATTTTGTCAGCATCGAATTTTTCTTTCGTGGCTTTTTAATACTGGCATTGTTCCAGATTTGCGGCACACATTGTATCATTCCGGCAGCCTGTTTTTATTGTTGCATCCATTTGGGCAAACCAATGGCTGAAGCGATCAGCAGCTTTTTCGGTGGCACTTTGCTGGCCATCATTACTTATTGCACGGGTAGTATCTGGGGCGGACTCATCATTCATTTAGGCATCGCCTGGCTCATGGAAGTTGTCGGCTGGTTGATGGCAGTGCTGTAGTGAATTGGTGAGCCGTTGTTTATAGACCATTGCCCATAGTTGTATAGTCAATAATAAGAGCAACTGTATGTAAAACGCTTGCAATAATAATGACACCTGCATAACTGTGCACCATCGACCATGGAGTATTGACCATGGACCATCCACTTTCTCCCAAAAAAAACTTATTTTTAATATCAGATGAAAAGCCTGCTCCAACTGATATTGTTACTCACCTGCTGCACCATTTTGTGCAGTTGCCCTTATTACTCACCCTATGGCATAGACGCAGAAGCACAATTGCCCATCGATGAATCGTTGCTTGGTAAATGGGCCACGTTTGTACCACGGCCGGCCAATCAAAATGATTACAAAGAAGAAGCTGTTAAAATCATATTCGATAAAAGGACAGACCAGGAATATGATATTGCCATCACCGGTTATATTGATGAACTAAAGCGTTTTAAAGTAGTAGAAGATGATACCATCAAAGGCACCGCTTTTTTATCATTGGTTGAAAAACGTTATTTCTTAAATGCGTTCAGCCAAGGAAAGGTGTATATAGCAGAAGTAAAAAAACAGGGCAATGCGATCGACCTGT
>CAXTPJ010000627.1:0-2888 GCA_964245855.1 uncultured Ferruginibacter sp.
GCAATTCACCATTGACGATTCACCATTCACTTCAATCAATAGCCCGCCTTCGCTCCACCAATATTTTCAATCGGGTGCCAGGTAGTTTTGATCTCCTGGAAGTCAGTGATGAAGTAAGGTGATTGTGCTTTTTCGCTCAGCCAATCTACTTTGTCATACGAAGCCACCCGCTTCACATTCAGCGATGCTTTTTCTTTGATGGTCTGTAAACCGGCTGCATCTTTTTCGCAATACACGGTGGCGTTCACGTCCATGTGATCAGCGAAGAAGGGGAGCAGCTCACTTACTTTTCCGGTAATGATATTGACCACACCACCGGGTAAATCAGAACTGTTGAGTACTTCCGCAAAAGTGACCGCACACAATGGTTTGGTATGCGAAGCTAAGATGATGCAGGAGTTTCCGCCGGCAATGATCGGCGCCATAATGGACACCAATCCGATCAATGAACTATTTTGCGGGGCGATGGCAGCCACCACACCAGTTGCTTCCGGAGTAGAAAAATTAAAATGCGGTGAAGCAACCGGGTTAACAGCGCTGAACACCTGTTGAAATTTATCGCACCAACCGCTGTAGTAAATCAGGCGGTCAATGGCCAGGTTTACTTCGTTTTCTGCCTGCGTTGGCGTTGCATCCTGTTTGATCAGTTCATCAATGAACTGGGCTTTACGCCCCTCCAGCATTTCAGCAATGCGATACAATATTTGTCCACGGTTGAAGGCTGCACGGGCATTCCAGCCGCCAAAAGCGCCTCTGGCAGATACGACAGCATCCCGAAAATCTTTTCTCGACCCCAAACAAACATTGGCCAGTTTATCAGCTTTGCTGTTGGTGGCAACATAATACCTACCGGATTCGGTGCGGGGAAATTGTCCGCCGATATAGATCTTATACGTCTTCAATACTTCCAGTCTTTTTTCAGTTTCCACATGGATGCCATTGCCGTTGGAACTGAATGTTGTTACTGCTTTTTTTATAATTGTTTTTGCCATTCTTTGTACGTTTTAATCGTTTAATACGTTTAAGTCGTTTAAAGTTGTCATTGAAAATGGTTACTTTTTTCGTACACCTTTAATTTCGGTAGTTTGTAAATATCCAATAAATTTTTGCAGCATTGTACTAACCCTTACTGCAAGATTATATAAGTCTTCGAATTCCTCTTTCGTTATATATTTTCTTCCAAGCGCCCTGTACAATTGAGATCGAAACTCTCCACATGAACCTTTTGAATAGCCTAAAAATTGAATAAACTCTGCCCTTTCAAACCCTTCTGCAATGTTATCCATAATTGAGCCTGAGGAACCTTCAATTTGTCCTATCAATCTATAGTGGTTGTTAAATAAACCACTATCAATCATTTCTCCAACCTTGTTACATAATTCAAGGCTTATTTTCCAGCAATCTAAATCTTCAAATCTTTTAACTGTAGCCATTAAATAGAGTTTTAGTTTTCATAAAACGGTTGAACGATTTAAACGTCTTAAACGTTTTAAACGATGTCCTTAAACCAAATCAACATAAGCCCCCAACCCATGCAAACCACCTTCTCTACCATAGCCACTTTCTTTATAACCTCCAAAAGGAGAAGTAGGATCAAACTTGTTGTAAGTATTTGCCCAAACCACGCCAGCCCTCAGTTTGGTGGTCATGTTGAAAATTTTAGAGCCTTTGTCTGTCCATACACCGGCTGATAATCCGAAGGCAGTGTTATTGGCTTTTTCGATCACTTCATCTTCGGTACGGAAGGTTTGAATGGTAAGTACCGGGCCAAAAATTTCTTCCTGTGCAATGCGGTTGCTTTGCGCCACATTGGTAAAAATGGTTGGGCGGCAGAAGAACCCTTTCTTCGGCACCGCCGCACTGCTCTGGTACATTTCGGCACCTTCTTTTTGACCGATGCTGAGGTATTTATTAATGGTGTCCAGTTGTTCTTTGGAGTTGATAGCGCCGATATCCGTATTCTTATCCATCGGGTCGCCAACAATGAGCGATTCCATGCGGTCCTTTAATTTTTGAATGACAATCTTGGCTACCGATTCCTGCACAAACAATCTTGAACCGGCACAACATACATGGCCCTGGTTGAAGAAGATACCATTGATCACGCCTTCCACTGCCTGGTCCAGCGGTGCATCATCAAAAATGATATTGGCCGCTTTGCCACCCAATTCAAGCGTGGCTTTTTTATTGGTTCCGGCAATGGCTTTTTGAATGATCTTACCCACATTGGTAGAACCGGTAAAAGCAATTTTATCAATGCCGGGATGATTTACCAATGCAGCGCCGGTATCGCCTGCACCGGTAATGATATTGACAACACCGGGCGGCAGGTCTGCTTCCTGGATGATTTCTGCCAGCTTCAAAGCCGTTAGTGGTGTGCTTTCTGCTGGTTTCAAAACCACGGTATTGCCCGTTGCCAATGCCGGTGCAATTTTCCAGGCGGCCATCAGCAACGGAAAATTCCATGGGATGATTTGCCCTGCTACACCCAACGGTTGCGCCTGACGGTTAGGAAAAGCATATTCCAGTTTATCGGCCCAGCCGGCATAATAAAAAAAATGATTGGCAGCGGTAGGCACATCAAAGTCACGGCTCTCCCGAATGGGTTTACCGCCGTCCAGTGTTTCAATGATGGCCAGTTCCCTGGCTTTTTCCTGCACCATCCTGGCGATGCGGTAAATGTATTTGGCCCGTTCTTTCGGTGATACTTTTTTCCAGGTTTTGTCATAGGCATTTCTTGCCGCTTCCACTGCTTTGTTTACATCGGCAGCATTGGCATCGGCAACCTCCGACAATTTTTCTTCTGTTGCCGGGTTGATGGTAGCAAAATATATCTTGCTCTGTGGCTTTTCAAATTTACCGTTGATGAACAGGTCGTAGCGTTCGTT
>CAXTPJ010000628.1:0-2874 GCA_964245855.1 uncultured Ferruginibacter sp.
CCCAATGGTAGAGGTTTCAGAAAAGTTGAGTTTACAGCCTAATGTATGTAAGGCGACAGTCTTTTTCATTAACCGCAAAGATAAGCAGCACTATTTTATTTGAAACCAGGTTTTGCCACGCTTTATACACCGTTAACAGTTTTGAACTATTTTCGCAAACAAAATAAATGTTAAAGAAATACGTACCATATATACTGTTGATGTTTGCCGCATTGGTACTTTATTTTATAAAGACACACCAGCGCAATGCCAACCAGAAAGAACATATAACGATTGATGCTGCAACAGCAGAAGAAGGTTTTAACCGCAACCCTGAAACAATTACCTATACCAAACATGGCCGCTGCAGAATGGATTGCCGGCACATAACAGAAGCAGAAATAAAGGAAATATTGCAAAACGGAAAAGTGAATGTGAATAAAATTGAACAAGATGAGCGGGGCAGGACTTACCCGATAGAAGGAAAAACCAGCACTGATAAATTTGTACGCATTGTAGTAGCCCCAAAGAAAAACGAAACGGTTATTGTGACTGTTATTGATCTTGATAAAGACTGGCCCTGTGATTGCAACTAACTTAATCCATCAATGGTATTGTGCTGTAACGGCAGTTGTTTACCTTTACTCTCCACCGATTTTTTTAGAGAAAAGTCCTGGGTGGAAAACTGTTATCATTCATTTTTGTTTGTGTTAGTATGAAAATAAAATCTTTCCTCGCCAAGCCATTTGCAACCTATATCTACAAGCAAATAAAAAAAGGAATGGATACAGCTGTGCAGGACCAGCAATCCATTTTTAACAACCTTATTAAAGTTGCCGCCAAAACAGAATTTGGAAAAGAACACCACTTTGAAACCATCAAAACGCCGGAAGATTTTGCGAAGCAGGTGCCGGTAAGGGATTACGAAGCGTTTAAACCATACATAGAAAAGATCAAGCAGGGAAAACACAATGTTTTGTGGAAAGGGCAACCTATTTATTTCGCTAAAACAAGTGGAACAACGAGTGGTGTTAAATACATTCCCATTTCTAAAGAATCAATCCCAAACCATATCAATACTGCCCGTAATGCCTTGTTGTGTTACATGGCAGAAACAGGCAACGCCAAATTTGCCAATGGCAAGCTGATTTTTTTAAGTGGTTCTCCTACATTGGAAAGGGTAGGAGGCGTGCCAACCGGCCGGTTGAGCGGTATTGTAAACCATCATGTGCCAAAATACTTGCGGGCCAACCAATTGCCGAGTTATGAAACAAACTGTATTGAAGAATGGGAAGAAAAGCTGGATAAGATCGTAGAAGAAACCATGAAAGAAAACATGACGCTGATCAGCGGTATTCCCCCATGGATGCAAATGTATTTTGACCGGCTGGAAGACAAGAGTGGCAAAAAGATCGGTGAGTTGTTTCCTGAATTTAGTGTGATGGTGCAGGGAGGTGTAAACTTTGAACCTTATAAGGCAAAGTTGTTTGAAAGCATCGGGAGAAAAGTTGATACGATAGAATTATTCCCGGCCAGTGAAGGGTTCTTTGCCTTCCAGGATTCGCAGAAGGCAGAAGGATTATTGCTGAATACCAACAGCGGAATATTTTTTGAGTTTGTGCCTGCTACAGAAATTTTTAATGAAAATCCAACCCGGCTTACTTTAAAGGATGTAAAAGTTGGTGAGAACTATGCGCTCATCATCAGTAATAACGCCGGTTTGTGGGCTTATAATATTGGCGACACAATAAAATTTGTTTCCACTAATCCGTACCGTATCATTGTAAGTGGACGTACCAAGCATTTCATTTCTGCCTTTGGCGAACATGTGATTGGAGAAGAAGTAGAAGCGGCATTACAAAAAGCAGCCGAAGAAGAGAACATCCACATCACTGAATTTACAGTGGCGCCATTGATTGCACAGCATGATGGAAAAAGCTTTCATGAGTGGTTCATCGAGTTTGAAAATACACCGGCTAACATGGCTGCTTTTGCTAAGAAAATTGATGATAACCTGCGCCAGAAAAACGTGTATTACGACGACCTGATCAGCGGTAATATTTTAGCGCAACTGCATATTTCTACCGTAAAGAAAAATGGCTTCATCGATTACATGAAAAGCATTGGCAAACTGGGCGGACAAAATAAAGTACCCAGGTTAAGCAACGATAGAAAAGTAGCAGATGGGTTGGGGAAATGGGTGCAATGATTAATGGGTGAGTCACCCCAATGGGTGGCTCACCCTACGAAAAAAGCATTTAGAAACCGCAATGGTTTAGCATACATAGTAGAATAGCTTTCCTTATTTTTCAACCGGTTACAGATTGGTCATATTTACGTTCAGGTGCTAAAAATAATTTGTAAATAAAGTTGCGCAATGATAAAATGTACAAGTGAGTGACACAACGATGTTGAGATATGGTGTGAGGTCCGCAACAAAATCTTTTTCATAATCGTTAAGAAAATATTATTCTTTTAGGGTGGCAAATAAAAAAATGTTGATTGTATTGAAAAAAATATATTTTTGCGTTGCAATTAATAAATGAACTCAGGAATTGAAAAATAACCACCTGCATATTAACAACTTGAACTGCGGAAATGCGCTTGCTTTCTGCGCTGTTGTAATATTTCCTGTAACTCCCAGACGCTGTCCTCGTTGCTGATAGGCCGAGCAATCCCAACTTGCCCCTGTCAGTGAAAAAGCCCCCGATTTGTCCTAACAACTTTTTTGCACACTTTTAGTTTTTTACAGCTAGTGGAAACGAATAACATCATTATCAGGGTCGCTGTTAGCGCCGATACCAGATACGCCGTTACAATTACGAACGAAATGGAAAACTCTGCGAAAGCAAGAGGAACAGGCATTGCTAAACGCAGTCCTGATTATATTGAAAA
>CAXTPJ010000629.1:0-2871 GCA_964245855.1 uncultured Ferruginibacter sp.
CTGAAAGAAAAAAATCCCAATATAAAAATATGGGCCATTGATAGTTACGGAAGCTTACTCAAAAAGTATTTTGAAACCGGCGAATTGGATCAGAAGGAAGTGTACCCTTATATCAGTGAAGGTTTCGGGGAAGATTTTGTACCGCAGAACTACGACATGAGCGTCATCGATGAATTTACAAAAGTAACTGATAAAGATGGCGCCATCATGGCCAGGCGAATTGCAAAAGAAGAAGGTATTTTTATCGGCTACAGCGCCGGCAGTTGCCTGCAGGGTATGATGCAGTTAAAACATCATTTAAAAAAAGATGATGTGGTGGTATGTGTGTTTCATGACCATGGGAGCCGGTATGTCGCCAAAATATACAATGACCAATGGATGATTGAACGTGGTTTTTTAGAAATGAAGACGTTTAAAGACCTGGTTAGTGGACGGGGAACCAAGAAATTGCTGGTGCTCGATCCATTCAATACTGTTGCCGAAGCAATTGAAATGATGAAAAAATATGATATAGAAAATATACCCGTAATTGATAAAGGAAATAATGTAGGAGCTATATCAGAGGGCGGTTTATTTGATAAAATATTAGAAAATCCGGGTATTTTATCTCAAAGAGTAGGCACTGTTTTAGAAAAAGCATATCCTGAAGTTGTGTTTGAAACGCCGGTTGAAAGATTAAGTAGTTTTATCAACAAAGAAAATGGTGCGGTATTAAGCAAAGACGAAATGGGTAGTTTTCACATAGTTACCAAATATGACATTATTCAAAGCCTGGCAAAATAATCTGTAGTAATAACACTACAAACCGCTTTTGCTTAACCATGCTGCATTTCAAAGGTGCAGCATTTGTTTTTTGATACAAACCACAATAACAAAAAGCGTAATTATACGTTGCGCATTTATACCACCCATCCATTCTGTAATAAAGTAATTACACTTTTTGCAGGGTATTTCCTGAAAAATATAATTGAGCAATAATGCTATAGATTGTTAAAAAAATGTGAGTAATCTTTGTAATGAAGTTGATTGATAACGAATTATATCAATCTTTTCCAAAATCCTTAACAAACCGAATAAACCAACATCCAATTATCGTTGAAAAATACTAAAGATTAAAATCCAGTATCAGTCAACTTCATTTCCCTTTGATCCAATACCCTCCTGACAACTACCAAATGATCGCTCGACAATTGAAAATACATCCTGTGCTAAATCATTGATCCGCCACACTACAGAAAATAATCATGCTATAACTGCTGCTTGCTCCTGTATCTTATCCCTGCCGAAAGCTAAAATAAATAACCCCAACGCTGATATCAGCGGAAACTAAAAAGTTTATGGCACAACAGCCATACTCTGAAACCTCACTAAATTATTTTTAGCAAGTGCTAAAAGTAAGGCTCCCACCCAAAAAGTGGGAGTTTTTTATTGTTTACATTCCAATGAACCATTTATTCTACACAATGAGTAATTTACCCGTAGTGTAACTTCAATTCCACAATATGGAATATTAGTTTATAGAATGTGCCAACTATGTAGATTTTTATGGCAAACCAGTTCCTCAGAAAATCCCATTTTAATGTTCTGCGACAGTTAAAATGTTAAAATTGCCGGGTACCTTTGTGACGAAAATTATCTACGCAATAAAATGGAATGGCCATTATTAGTTTAATAGCAGTAGTAATACTTATTCAAATTTTTTACATTAATAACTATAAATAAACGTTTTATAAACATTATTTGAAATTATTATATTGAAGGTGAATAAGTAGTTCTACCGGTTTAGTATGATGCCTATAAGTACGAATACGATATCAGCGGTAATTATACCGTCTGCAAAACAGAGCAATTCTTCTCTTTGTGAGCATACCGTTCCATATGATATTTGTATCAGAAGTTGATTGATATCATTTAATTATCAATCATATCCAAAATCCTGATAAACCATTAAGATTTCAATCCAAAATCTTGTAAAAGCTATAAAAGTCCAATATCAGTCAACTTCTATTTTTTTTAAAAAAGCTCTTTAAATATTATTTGAATTCAGTTTCCAGACAAAAGAACAAAATTCAAATCCTGAAAAACCGAATAGTTCAATATCCGGCTTATGCTTTAAAAAGCGATGATAGCCAAAAGACCTAAGTAAAGACAATATCCTGGCCTATGCCGTAAAAAGCGATGATGGCAAGAAGAACCGAAAAAACCAAATCCTGGGTTTATGCCGTAACAGGCGATGATAACCCGAAAAACCAATTAAAGACAATATCCTGAGCCTATGCTGTAAAAAGCGATGATGGCCGAAAGACCAGACCACACACTGAAACCAGGATAACTTATTCTGGAGAGGAAACCCCTCTTAAAAAATTAAAGATCCCACGAACAGGTTCCACAAGATTTGTTCAACAAAATGCTTCCACAGTCAAAAGCTGTGGAAGTTTTTGTTTTCAGCCCTTCCCTTAAAAAGATAGTATAAAACCGACTATTGTTATTGCTGGTTATCATTTGAATATTGATTGATTTTTTGCAATCATGTTAGAGCAACCTTTTATAACCTCTCTGAGCTGAGAGCAGCCGCATGGTTTGGTTTAGCGCATTCATTTTACTTCAATATTTATAAAAGCGGATAAATCCTGTCAACGGTTGCAACCCTAACGGCGGTTGATAGTAACAGTAATGTTTCATCTATTAATAATAGTCCTAAAAAATTTACTGCCTGGCTATTTTTGTTTTGTAAAACACTTCAATAAATAAGAATTCTCTCAGCACAAAAAATCGTTGTTCTTCACGCTTTATTCTTCTTTCCGTAATTATTTTCTTTATCAGCAATCATTAAATCCAGGAGACTTTTTCCGGATATTGGAATAGCAAAAA
>CAXTPJ010000630.1:0-2870 GCA_964245855.1 uncultured Ferruginibacter sp.
AGCTGCGGGTAAATAAATTGTTTAAACTTTTTAGAAAAGCCAGTATATGATGGATGTATTGGCTTTTTTTGTTTTACTAGATATCTAATTACTTTTTTTCTTGATAAAAAAAAGTAACAAAAAAATCAAGGCTGTGAATAAAATGGCTGAAATTTTTTATATCAGCCTAAAATCAAGGAACTCGCCGCAGGAGTTTTTGGATTTGTAAAGCGTGCCGGCTCAAACAGCCTTGATTTTTTAACGGCTAATGTAAAAAAAAATCTAGCACTTTTAATTCAAGGCCGCAATTACTTTATGGTACAATCCTATACTGCAACCTGCGCCAGGGATAGTAGTGAAAAGCCCGGTGAAGCTATGTGTGTGGGTATTGTGCCGGACTTGTAACGGATAGCCCGCCCGGGCGCCATTGTCTTTTTACTTCGGCAGCTTTAAAACATTGTACTAATTTAGCCGCATAAAATTCGTAAGCATGTTTAAGAAGATTTTGAAAATTGTATCGATCACTTTGCTGGTATTGATAGCAGTTGCTTTTGCAGCCCCATACCTTTTTAAAAACCAGATTGTAGCCAAAGTGAAAGAAGTGATCAATAAAAAACTGAATGCAACCGTTGATTTTAAAGAAGTAGATATTTCTTTTTTCCGGCATTTTCCAAAAGTGGCCATTGGCCTGGATGAGCTGCAGGTGATTGGCATCGGCGTGTTTTCCAAAGATACTTTGGTAGCGGCAAAGCGTATAGACGCTGCCGTTAACATCATGAGTATGATTAAAGGAAAAGATATGACGATCTATTCTGTAACAGTTGAATCGCCGAGGATACATGCCATTGTAAACAAAGACAGTGCTGCTAATTGGGATATTATGAAACCTGATACCGCAGCAGTTGCAGCAGGTGAGGCAAAGCCTTTTAAGATGGCGTTGCAACAATATGCCATACACAATGCATACATCAGTTATAAAGATGAAACGACTGCGATTGGAACGGAGATCAACAATTTGAACCATGAAGGCAGCGGTGATTTTACATCTGACTTGTTTATGTTACAAACAATGACCAACGCCGATGCGGTTACAGTTAGCTATGGCGGTGTTCCTTATTTATCCAATGCCAAAGTGAGCGCCGATGCAGCAATACAGGTGGATAATAAAAACAATGTATATTCTTACAATACTGACAAAATATTGGTGAACGACCTGGTGATTGCCAGCAAGGGCAGCATTAAAAATTTACTGGAAAAAGGGTATGATATGGACATCAGTTTTAAAGCGTCTTCAACCGATTTTAAAAATTTGTTGTCATTGGTGCCTGCAGTATATAAAAATGATTTTAGTAAGATTAAAACGAGTGGCAGCGCCATTTTTGGTGGTTTTGTAAAAGGGATATACAATGAAACAAGCATTCCTGCTTATCATGTTGACCTGGAAGTAAAAGATGGTTTTTTTCAATATCCTGACCTGCCAAAGCCATTGCAGCATGTAAACATTAAAGCACAGGTGGACAATCCCGATGGCATAACTGATCATACCGTTGTGAATGTAGCAAATGCACATCTTGAAATGGACAACGATCCTTTTGATATAAGGCTGCTGGTTAAAAACCCGGTGAGTAATCTATTTGTGGATGCCGCTGCAAAAGGAAAGCTTGATTTAAGTAAGGTTGCACAACTGGTTAAACTGGAGGCAGGAACAAAGCTAAGTGGATTGTTGAATGCAGATATGTTTGTAAAAGGCAATGTTAAAGCAATCGAGCAGCAGCAATCTGATCAGTTTACTGCAGGTGGTACGGTTGATTTGAATAACTTTTTCTATGCATCCAAAGATTACCCGGTCGGTGTTGCCATCAACCAGTTGAAAACAAATTTTACTCCTGCCAAAGTTGATATTACCACTTTAACAGGCAAATATTTATCTACTACTTTCAGCGGCAGTGGGCAGATCAATAACCTGGTGAATTATATGTTGCATAGCAAACCACTGGATGCTGTACTGAATGTAGCAGCGGATAAAGTGAACCTGAACGAATTCATGGGTACTTCAACCGATACTGCTACAAAAGGCCCGGCTGCAGCGCCTTTTGCAGTGCCTGCCAACCTGGATGTGATTGTAAATGCCAAAGTTGATAACCTGCAATATGATGACCTTGCCATCAACAATTTAAGTGGCAGTTTGCGGATCAACAATGAAGCAGTGGCCATTGCAGATGTAAAAGGAAATGCACTGGACGGCACTATTGCCGTGAATGGTTTGTATTCAACAAAGGAAAGCAAAACAAAACCAGACATTGCTTTTACCTACGACGTTGATAAAGTGGATGTACAAAAAACATTCAAAGCATTTAATACGGTGCAGGCCATTATGCCTATCGGAAAATTTATTGCCGGCAAACTGACTTCGCAATTGACGGTGAAAGGAAAACTGGGAGATAATATGATGCCTGATTTAAACTCACTTACGGGTAGCGGTAGCCTGTTATTGATAGAAGGTTTTTTAAGCAAGTTTGCGCCGCTGGATAAAATTGCCACTACCTTAAATGTGAAAGCGCTGGAACAGATTTCTGTGAAGGATATAAAAAATTACATAGAGTTTAGCAACGGTAAAGTACTGGTGAAGCCATTCAACGTAAAAGTGAGCAACATTGATATGGAGATCGGCGGGCTGCAGGGCTTTGACCAGTCGCTGGACTATGTGATCAACATGAAACTGCCACGGGCTTTGATGGGAGAGAAGGGCAACCAGTTAGTGAACAATTTGGTGACACAGGTTAACAGCAAACGCGTACCGGAAAAAGTACGTGATGTGGTAAACCTGAACCTGAAACAGGGAGGACTTGCTACCAAACCTACCCCCAAAACCGACTAAAAACAGAGAACCC
>CAXTPJ010000631.1:0-2869 GCA_964245855.1 uncultured Ferruginibacter sp.
TACTGAAAAGTAGTTGCTTTAGAATCGTTATATCCATCCAATGCATACAAAACAAACCAGCTATTTATGCAGCATTGTTGTGCTGCTATTCATCACTGCCGGCAGTATTTTCCCATCTGTCATTGATGGATTTGCAGGTGCATTGTCTTTCTTTTTCAAACCAAATCAACCCTCATATTTCGTTGGTTCAGTTAACCCTGAGCAGGGTTTTTCAACCACGCCAACAATCAACCAAACTATACCATCCATTTCCTTATTGATTAATTCCGGTGAGCGGACAAATCAATCATTGCAGTAAAATTCATAAAATATGAAAGCCAAAACCGTTTATTTTTTGAGAATGAACAAAGTGATATTCAGCATATCGCTTTTAGTCGTTTGTTGCAATCTTCTTTTTTGCAGCACTGTTTCAGGGCAAGCTACCTTTATTAAGCAATTTTATTTGTCAGGCTCTCAGGCACTCGACAGGGTTGATCCCGTGGCTACGAACGATTTAACCACCACTCAAACTGCGGCTATTACGCCAACTGCCCAATACCTGTATGCGTTCAGGGGTGCGTCTAAGACGGAGTTCTCTCAATACAATGTAGCAACAGATCAATGGGCTACAATGGCCGCAACGCCAGGTACTGTATCCCGGGGTGCATCATTGGTTGCAAGCGGCACATTTTTGTTTGGCCTGCGTGGCGCTTCAACTGATTTTTGGCGTTACACTCCATCTAATAACACCTGGGCAACCATGGGCGCAACGCCTTCCGCTGTTTCTTCCGGCGCTGCTATGGTACACCTCAATGGTATCATTTACGCTTTTAAAGGAGGTACTACCAATACTTTTTGGAAATATACCGTATCAACCAATAGCTGGTCCAGCCTTGCAAATGCTCCTGGCAGTGTGGATTGGGGCGGTTCACTTACAACAGATGGCACCAACATCTATGCAATGGCAGGAAATGGTACCAATACTTTCTGGAAATATACCATCGCAACGGATGCCTGGTCTGTTATGGCAGTAGTACCAGGTACAGTTGGAGCAGGAGGATCATTGAGTTTTGATGGTACTGCTATTTATGCATTGAGAGGAAATAATTTTAATAACTTTTATAAATATATTATCTCGACAAACACATGGTCGAGCCTTGCAAACACCAGCAACACTATTTTTAAAGGAGGTGCTTTGCTGGCAGATAATCCAAATATTTATTCATTGGTTGGTGGTAACTCCAACAAGTTTGGCTCTTTCAACGGTACATCCTGGACATCACTTAAAAACGCACCTTTTAATGTGGATTCAGGTGGCGCAATCATAAAATTTGGCAATGTGCCAAAAACACTCAGCTTTACTCAGTCGCCTGCTTTCTGTAGTGCATTCAAAATAAAAGCCGGAACAGTTACCGTATCAACCTATATCAGTATGGTGTATGGTGCAATGCCAGGCAGCCCTTCCATAACAGCCGCATTGCGCTATGGCTCCATCAATATTCTTTCGTTTGCTAATCCTGTTTACAACAGTACAACAGGGCTGCTAACTTTTACCGGCACTTTGCCTGCCGATTTCAGTATTCCTGCCGGACAGGCGATGGTACTGGATGTTACTACTAATCAGCCGAACGTAATATTCAAGATAGATTATGACAGTAAAACAAAACCTTCTGATATTGAATTTCAGACACAAAGCAATGTAACGGTAACATCTGTTGCTGTGTACACACTGCCTTACCCTTTGGGTTTAAGTGTATTGAACGTTATCGGAGGGTCAACCAGGTATATCCGCACTACCGTAACCAGCCCAACAGGCTATGCTGATATTACCGGTTTAACGCTGGGCATCAGTCCTATTGGTACCAATTTTAATTCTACACAGGTATATGCAGGCGGGTGTACAAAAATTTACGAAAGTACCTGGGTTGTACCCAACGGTATGCCGACCGTTACCATTACTGCTACTGCAAAAGATGGTTATGAAGGAACCATTTCAAACGCTAAAAATATTACCATTGGTGGATGTGTGGCTTGTCCTCCTGCAGCCAATGACGATATTGCAACCGGCGGTGGTGGCGAACCACTGGAAATTGATGTACTGGCAAATGATACCGACCCCAATGATGACATTGACCCGACTACACTAACAGTAACGGTTATGCCCAAAAATGGCCAGGTGATCATCAGTAATCAAAAAATCACCTACCTGCCCAATGGTACTTTCCAGGGCAATGATACATTGACTTACCAGATTTGTGATAACACCCGTGGCGGTGCACTTTGCTCAACAGCCAAAGTAATCATCACCATTATGCCGGTATCGTTCAATACCTGTGCAGATGCAAGTGAACCAAAAACGTATTACATTCCTTACGCAGAAGATGATGCACAGATAGCATTGAAAAAATCTACCAGCAACACATTGCCAACACTCAACATCCGTACGATCATCAGTATTAAGGTTTCCTACCCGGGAATTAAATTGGTTTGGGATCATTGGGAAGATGGGTATGAGGCAAATATACTTTCTCCAACACAGGGTTCAACACAGGTGTGGGGCGATGGTAATATTTACAATGGTATTGCCCCTGGCTATCCCAATGATGTTATTCCTGTTGGAGGAAGCATCGTATTGGATAATACCATGGCTACACCAAGGGTAATTGCCAACTTGTTTTATGATGGTAAGGATAAATTATATTCTACAGGCCAGATATCGGTAACGCAGGTTTGCGGTGAACCGGCTACCATTGCAGTACAGTGCATGAAAACCAATGTAACGGCTTTTCCAAATGAGTTCGGCCGCCAGTTTACATTACCGGTAGGTGAAGACCTTCCGAGCCGTGACTTTAGGTACACAGCATTATTCATCAGGGCGGCAAGAGATAAT
>CAXTPJ010000632.1:0-2864 GCA_964245855.1 uncultured Ferruginibacter sp.
CTGCCATTAACACCATTTGCATTGCTGCTGTTGGTTCAATGATCTTTGATGGCTTCCTTAAAAAATTCAATCACACCCTTTTTTTATTTGATGCCTTAGGGCTCGGTCTCTTTACCATTGTTGGAATAGAGATAGCCTTGACCCAAAAATTTGGCATTGGTATTTGCATAGCACTCGGCACCATCACAGCCAGTTTTGGCGGAGTGTTGAGAGATGTACTGCTTAACCATGTGCCACTCGTTTTCAGGAAAGAAATTTATGCAATGGCCAGTGTTATTGGCGGCCTGGTGTATTTCCTGTTTCGCTATTTAAGGCTCGATGATGGTATTGCGAAGATTATTTGCATCCTGCTGATCTTCGCCATCAGGCTGGTAGCCGTTAAATATAAATTAGGCCTTCGGGCCTTTTATGTAAACAATAAATCATAATGATGTTAGCAATATACCAGGTGGATGCCTTTACCGATAAATTATTTGGTGGAAACCCCGCTGCAGTAATCCCACTTGAAAGCTGGCTGGCTGAAAGATTGATGCAACAACTGGCGCTTGAAAACAACTTAAGTGAAACAGTTTTTTTTGTTCCTTCAGTTACCGGTGAAGCAGATTATGATATCAGGTGTTTTACGCCTGCGGTGGAAATAAACCTATGCGGACATGCTACACTGGCAAGCGCTTATGTACTGTTTAATATACTTGGTTTTGATAAAGAAAAATTGAAATTCAATTCTAAAAGCGGCGTACTGACTGTTACCAGAAATAAAGGTTTGATCACCATGGATTTTCCCAGTTGGAGACCTGAAAGGCTGCATGAATACGATGAGGCATTGCCATCAATCATTGGCAATGCAGAGATTGTTGGCGTATATCAATACCGTGATGTTTTGGTAGAGTTACCAAACGAAGCCGCTGTTAAAAACTGCGATCCCGACTTTACATTAATGAAAAAACATTTTGATAAAATGATCATTACCGCACCCGGCGATCAGGTTGATTTTGTTTCCCGTTTTTTTGCACCCGGTGCAGGTATTGATGAAGACCCGGTAACCGGATCCGCACATTCACAGTTGATACCTTTCTGGAATGAAAAATTAAGAAAAAAGCAGTTGCATGCTTTGCAACTTTCTCAAAGGGGAGGAGAAATATGGTGCGAACAGGTAAGCATAGAAAGGGTTACCATAAGTGGCCACTGTGTATTCTATATGAAAGGAGAAATAACCCTTCCATAATATTAATAGCAATGCAGTAATAACTTCATTGTAAAATAAAATCATTGCCTGCACAATTCCCGGATAATGGCTTCATGTTCGGGATATATTGTAATAAGTTCATCCGCTTTTGCTAATTCAAAATCCTCAAAATCAAAACCTGGTGCAACAGTACAACCAACAAAACTAAAGTTAGTTGTTGCTGCCGGCCTGCTTGCAAACCAGCAATTAGCCGGCACTACAAATTGAAATAACTCACCTTTTTCAATATTACTGCCAAGCGAAATTAATTCCAGTTCTCCATTTGCTTGTAACACATACACCAATAATGTTTCCCCTGCATAAAAATGCCAGCATTCATCACTTTTGATACGATGGAAAGCAGAAAAATTTCCCTGTTCCAGTAAAAAATAAATGGCAGTGGAAAATGATCTTTCACTTGTAAATGCTACAGGCAACGCCATTTGTGGAATCATTTCTTTGCTTCGGTAATTTTCCTTGTACCAACCTCCTTCTGGATGTTGTTGCAGGCTGTATTGCTGTATCAGTTGTTTAGCATCGATCATGTGGTGAAAGTAAAAAGAATTTCATTTGGGCAAATAAAAACCCCTCCGTTTGTGGAGGGGTTTAGTCTATTTAAACCAGGAGTTTATTTTTTCTTCCTGCTGTTTTGTTTACGTTTTCCAAAGATGTTTCCTTCTTTAAAACCAGGTCCTTCAGGTGATCCCATATATGTTTGTGCACACCTGAAACCAATAGTGCTTGAAGACTGATCTTCTTCGAGAAAGCGACGGGCGCCTGGAGAAAGCCAGTAAGACCTGTCATTCCAGCTACCACCTTTAAATACTTTTGATTTATCACTTACCAAGGTAGTAATACCATATTGATAGAAAGAATTACCTGTGCTGTCACCATCTAAATAACCCAATGCATTGTTGTGCTGGTAGTTACGACGGTTTTTAACTTCTTCATCAGGAATATCTGTTTTCTTTAAACGGCCCAGTGAATCTCTTTCCAGTTCACCGGAACTGTTCTTATAATATTTCTGGAACTTGTTACCACGGAAATAGTTGAAATCCTGTCCATCACCCGGGGTTGAAGCCCTGTAAGTATCCTGAACCCACTCAGAAACGTTGCCACTCATATTGTACAATCCAAAAGAGTTAGGGTAAAATGCTTTAACATCGCCAGGAATAGCAGAACGGTCATTCAAACCACCCGCAACACCCATGTTATCACCGCTACCACGTTTAAAGTTGGCTAAGAACTTACCCTGCCAGCTACCACGACGGTTGTCACGCAAGCCATTTGGATTGTTGCTCCATGCATAAATCTGCTGGTTAGATTGTAACTCTTCACCGGTACCGCTTTCTTTTTTCCTTGGATTAGGATTTTGATCAAGCAAGCCGTAGGCTGCATATTCCCATTCAGCTTCTGTTGGCAAGCGGTATCCCATGTTTAAAATACCGTCTTCCATTTTTACATTAGCCCTTGGTTTACCGCTTACATCAAGAAATTCTGATTTCTTAGGTTTAGCCCTGCCTTTAATATCATCCGGTTTCATCAGGTACGTTTCAGTATTGAAAGTACCATCAGCGCCACCGCCTTTCATTTCTTTCTTAACAAAATCTTTTTTCAGGTAACCTTTTTCTATCAGCTT
>CAXTPJ010000633.1:0-2862 GCA_964245855.1 uncultured Ferruginibacter sp.
GAAATAATTACCTCCCGGCTGTCGTTTATAGTTGGGTGTGGGTACGAAAAGTAATTATTACTAATTAAAAAAATAAATGATACGTTACCATAAAAAATTTTCTTTATTTAAGGTTTACGAAAACTGGTTTAATTATAAATATAAGCTGGCAGATACGTTGGGGCTGAATGTTTACTACAATGTAAAACAACAGGATAAAGTCACCATTCCCGGCATCAAAGATATTTCTCACACGCTTGAACTGGATCTGCTGCAGGATGCAGATACCATTACAGCAAATTTTTCAAAACAAATACGGCAGCAGGCCAGGATAGCAGAAACTGAAGGGATAACCTGTCACTTTCATCAACAACTGGATGATTTTATTCATTTCTTTAATGAGTTTGCAGTAAAAAAAAATACGCACCTGGTTACCAAAAAAGTGATTGAAAGCATGGGAGAAAATATCAAACTGAGTTTTGCTATCTACAACGGACAGGTTTTGGCAGCACATACTTATTTAACGGATAAAGAAACCGGCCTGGTAAGACACCACCACTCAGCCACCAAGCGCTTGGATGAAAATATCGACCGGAACCTGATTGGCAGGGCCAATAAATACCTTACAGTAAAAAACATCTTCCATTTTAAAGAAGAAGGTTTTAAAACATTCGATTTTGGCGGTTATGCAAAAGACACGACAGACGAAAGCCTGAAAGGTATCAACAATTACAAATTATTATTCGGGGGCAAAGTGGTAGAATCGCACAATTACTTTTCGTACAATTATTGGCTGTTGCGAAAAATAGCCAGATTGCTGGGCTTGTCAGGCAAAGTGTAGCAGCATGTGCGGCGATAAAATTGAAATAATATTTTAATTTCCTTTACGAAAAAAACGATAAACCGGGTTACCCCGGCAACATAAAAAACTTTTTTAACTGTGACTCAGGAATAGCGAAGCTATGCCCGGGCGGAAACGGACAACAAAATAAAAACGGCAAAAAATTATTGCCAACAACTCAATATGGCTTCACTAAAAGAACATTTTAAAAACATCAAAAGCGGCGATTCCCGTACGGCGAAAGCAAGCAGGCAAATTTTTTATTCATTCATACTGCAAGGTATTGGCATTGCCATCAGCCTTATTTATGTGCCGTTGCTGCTGAATTATTTGTCGCAGGAAAAATATGGTATCTGGCTTACGCTCAGCTCCATTTTAAGCTGGTTTAGTTTTTTTAACATTGGCCTGGGTTATGGCATGCGTAATAAACTTACAGAAGCCAATGCCAAGGGCGATTTGAGTTTAGGACAAAAATATGTGAGCACTACTTACGCATCACTCATCTGTATCTTTTCTGTTGTGTTATTGGTATTTCACATTGCCAATCCTTTCATTAACTGGAACAGCATTCTAAATACCTCTACCATTACCGGGCATGACCTGTACCTGTTAACCTCCATCGTTTTTACATTCTTCATCATTCGATTTATTGTACAGTTGATCGGTATCATTTATATCGCCGATCATAAATCATCAATCAATAATTTCATTACTGCGGCGGGCAATGTATTGTCGCTGATTGCTATTTTGGTGTTGATGAAATTTACTGCAAAAGGAAACCTGGCAGTATTAGGTTCTATCATTACCATTATGCCGGTGTTGTTATTTGTATTTCTTTCTATTTACGCTTTCAATACAAAATACAAACACCTGAAGCCATCAATTAAAGCAATTGATTTCAAGTTGAATAAAGACCTGAATACGTTGGGTGTAAAATTCTTTTTGCTGCAGATCATGGGCATCGTTTTGTATTCTACTTCCAGCGTATTTATATCAAAGCTATACGGACCAAGCGAAGTAGTGACATACAACCTGGCGTTTAAATATTTCCAGTTGCCAACCATTGTCAACGGTATCATCATGGCACCGCTATGGTCGGCCGTTACGGATGCTTATGTTAAAGATGATTTTGAATGGTTGAAAAAAACGATGAAGCGTTTAAACATCCTTACGCTGTTGTTCTTTGTGGTAATTGTTGTGATGGTACTGGCAAGCAACTTTATTTTTAAATTATGGATCGGAGATAAAATAAAAGTGCCGATGCACCTTACCATCCTGATGGCGATCTATAACATGATGGCGATTTACCTTGCCCCCTACTCTTTCTTTATCAATGGCACAGGCAAATTAAAATTAACCATTATCTACTCGATAGTTGGTGTGATACTATATTTTGTAAGTATCTACCTGTTTGGAAAAAAATTCAGCGACAGTGCGGGTGTAATGATCGCTATACTGATACCTTATGTATTATCGGTTATCATTCAGCCGTACCAGTCAAAACGTATATTGGCAAAAAAGGCAACCGGTATTTTAATGGAGTAACAGGATGTTGTTTTCGTTATTTTGTAAATGAAGATCAGGAATTTCACATACCTTTTTATTTTTTCACTGTCTGCAGCCGGTAGCTTGAATGTATTTAATAAAGAGTTTAGCCTGCTGTCTGCAGCCAGTTATACATTTGCTTTATATATTTTATTAGGCATTACCATTTTTGCTTTAACCAGGTTAAAATGGGAATTCAAAACAGAAAGCATTTATCATAAAACAATCTGCTGGTTATTTTTCACCTACATTGTAACGATGATGCTGCGGGGGTTGCCCACCGACTATACCAATGTAAAAGAGTTGCTTCAGTCGGATTATTTATTCTGGGTGTTTATCATTCCCATTTTACTATTTTTCGATAAGCGCTTGCTTACCATGGCTTACCTGATGAATGCCATTTATTTCCTGGGCATTTTCTTTTTATTGATGTGTATTGTACGGCCAACTTTTATCACCAACAGGGACACAGCAGGGCCTTTCATTCACCCATTTGC
>CAXTPJ010000634.1:0-2849 GCA_964245855.1 uncultured Ferruginibacter sp.
GCAACAACCAGTACTCAACCATGTTGCACTCTATGTAACTGACCTGAAAAAGAGTACTGATTTCTATCACGACATTGTTCAGCTCGATACAGTCCCTGAACCTTTTCATGATGGGCTGCACACCTGGTTTGGCATTGGCCCGTTAAGCCACCTGCATTTAATAAAAGGCGCCACCGAAGCAATGGCCCATGACAAACATTCTCATTTATGTTTTACTGTTGCATCGCTGAAAGATTTTATCACCCACCTCGATAAAAACAACATCGACTACGAAAGCTGGACCGGTGAAACAACAGGGACCACTTTAAGAATAGATAAAGTAAAACAAATCTATTTTAAAGACCCTGATGGATACTGGATAGAGATCAATGATGCGATGAAATGAGAGAGAAGTTGAAAATGGTTGAACATTGTTTGAAGGGTTTAATGAAAACTGTTTAATATGGTTTAACATTGTTTAAAGGGTTAATTAAACCATGGTAAACTACATTCAACTATATTCAACCCTTTCTTCAACAACATTCAACTATATTAAACCATGTTCAACTACATTCAACCATCCCTTCAACCCAACTGCCAACAAATGAATATCAGTAGTTTTGTGATCAGCTCTTACCACAAAACATACGCAGGATGCTCCGGCATGATCTTTTACCAACGCAGTTTCCAGCCCGTGCTTCTTTAAATAACTGCAGGCTACAGTGGCGGCAACCTCATCTTTAAAAGCCAGTGATTGCACAGGAAAAAAGCCACCTCCCAAATGCAATCCTGGCAACCGCAGTAATTGCTTCAACAATGTTACATTGGCAAACAACTTCCACCGCCTGTTATTGCCGCTATGTTTGTTCAACAGCAGCGCATTGGCTGCCGCCAGTAAATGAACTTTACTCATAGTGCTGGAATACATCCTTGTACCACTCCTGTCTTTAAATAATTGTATAAACGAATTGTTGCTGCTGATAACGGCAATGGGTACCCCAAAAGATTTTGCCAGCGAAGTAATGCTGATGATATTGGGATAGTGTACATTTAGCCATTGCAGTACTCCGCTTCCATCTCCATAGCCAAAACCATTGGTACGCCTGCCAACAATGCCAATACCCTAAGTATCATCTATTACCAAACAACCCTGGTAAGGCTGCAATATTTTGCCATACACATTCAAAGGAGCCGGCTGCCCACATTGCGGGCACCAACCATCGGTTATCACAAAAACCTGTTTTCCCTCAGTGGCATTTCCTGATACCAACTGCTGCAAATGCAAAGCATCCAGGTGACGGAAACGATACAACGGCACATTGCTAACAAGCAACTTTTCTATCCCGTACTCACTTACAGGATAAACTTTTTCATCTATAAAAACAACTGCCTGCTGTTGGCTCAGCAGGGTGTATAAATCATAATACAAATGAAGCGTAGAGATGGCAGTGCAGCCGTTTTCAAGTCCCTGCAAATTTGCTACCTGTACCGCAATATCATCTGCTGCAGGTGACTCCTTCAGTGCAGCAGGCTTGCCGGTTGTCAGGCTGTGCCAGGCTGGTAATTCAGCACTGTCGTGTTGCATACCCAGGTAAAGCGAAGAGGTAAAATCAATCATAGCATCCCGGTTAACATATCAGGCAACACGGCGCAACAACCGTTTACAGGCTTTGGCAGTAAGTCGTAAAAAATTACCGGACAGCATCAAGGCTTCTTCCTGCTGGGGGGCTTTCAGGTAAAATATTTTCGACAATTCTACGCCAGGGTGCAACCATGGGCCATCTGATCCAAACAGTATTTTATGGGCGCCTGCCCTTTCGTACGCCATCTTCAGCAGGTCAAAACGCTTAACTCCCGAAACATCAGTGTACACATTGGCATGGCGCACCAACTGGTCAATAAAAGGCAATTGCTGTTTCCAGTCATCCGAAAAAGTACCCAGGTGCGGAATAATAAAATTTACATCCGGGTATGCAGTTGCCAGCAGCTCAACACCCGTAAACTCACCCATCACATCATATAATACCGGCAGACTAAATTCTCTTGCCGCTTCACAAATCTCCCGGGATATCCGGGCATCATGCCGGTGTACTTTAATACCACAAAAATGATAGTCTAATACCGCAGTTTTCACCATTTCCCTAACCCTCCCACGATCATTGTCAGCATTAATAAAAGCAAATCCATAAAATCGTTCCGGGTGGCGGTTCACAATTTCGGCCACACCTGCATTCGCCACTGCATAATCCGAATTAAAAGCAGCAAACAATACAGTCTTATGAATACCGGCATCTGCACACCACTGCAAATAATCCGTCAAAGGGGCGTCTGTGTCCCAGGGGCCAACTAAACCGTCGCCTTTACCGGCATGGCAGTGTGCATCAATTATAAGCATGGTAAAATTTTTAAAGACTCATTTAAAATTTCCAGGCATTTCAGGCTTTTGATTAAAATGCCTTTGTACATTTTTCATAAACAAAATGCTGGTTTTTATCCCCCTCAAAAAATTAGGCAGGTACATTTTTTCATTAGGTGCATGCATGTCATCAGAAGCCTGTGCAAAACCCATCATAATGACCGGTACATTTAAAATATGACTAAGGTAATCCACCGCACCAATGGTACCACCGGCCTTTAACAGCCTTACCCTGTTAGCAAAAACAGTTTCATAAGCATCAATGGCTGCTTTTATAAAACTGTTGCCTGCCGCAACTGTTACCGGGTTGGCTGGCGAGCTGTAAATAACTTTTGTTTTTACTCCTGCCGGGAAAGCAGTAGTTATAAATTCATTTATCAAACCCTGTATTTGTCCCGGCTCCTGGTAAGGCACCAGCCGTATATTTATTTTTACTGATGCGGTAACGGGAATG
>CAXTPJ010000635.1:0-2843 GCA_964245855.1 uncultured Ferruginibacter sp.
TCAATGATGAAACGCCGGAGTACTTTGTTATGATGTGCTGATCCTGCAACGCCTGTATTTTGACAGCCAGTTTTTCATTATGCCCCAGCGCTTCTTCCAGTGTTTTGCCTTCTGTAACCAGGTACACCGACTGCAATGCAAATTGGTTGAGGCGGTTGAGATCAGCCTCTGCTTTTTTCAATTTGGCAGTCATAAAGTTCATGCTGTTCAAATCAGATTCAAAGCCTACTTTCTTTGCCCAAAAGGAAAAAAAGATGGTTGCTGCAATGATGACAATTACCAAATATTTATTATACTCCGGCCGGTAAGCAGCCAGTTTATCAATAAAAGAAATTTCCCTGATAGCAGGTGACTGTTGTTCTTTTTTTGAAACGATGAGGTGTGGCAAAAAGACCAGTGAACAGATGGATGCACCAACCAGGCTAAGCGCTGCAAACAGGCCAAGGTCTTTCAGCATATCCGACTTCACAAACTGCAGGCACAAAAATCCTCCGATGGTGGTAAAGCTCCCAACCGTCATGGGCATGGCAAGGTCGGCAATTACCTGGTGGATATTCTTTGTATGGCGGTAATGATTAAAGACATGCAATGAATAATTGACAGCGATGCCCAACACAATGGACCCCGTACCCAGCGCTATAACAGAGATGCTGCCTTTGATAAAATAAATACCCGCCAAAGAAAACAGTACGCCGAATAATACCGGCACCATGATAATTAATGGTGCCCTTTTTTTACGGAAGAAAATACCGAGAAATACAATGATAAAAACTACTGTAACGCCTTGTGTAAGCATGGTATCTTTTCTCAATTGCAATGCATTGCCAACTGATACAGCGGTGGCGCCAAAATACTGTGCAGCAACATTTTTAAAACCATTGGTTTCCAGGCTATCGATGATGCCATCCAAACCTTTCAACAGCTCGGCATTTTTAGCAGTATTGCTGGGTGGAAAAGCAGGCGTAATGATTAACAGCAAGTGTTGCTGATCTTTGGTGACAACATAATTATCGTACAACGCAAAATTTTCGTCGTACTGTAATTGCTGCAGTTTTTTCAGTCCTAAAAATGTAATGCCTACGGGATCGTTGGCAATCACATTTTTTAATCCCATGCCTGCCGGCGATGTTAGTATACGATAGTTTTCCCGCAGTGTTTCTGCAACTTTTTCCGGCGTTGTCAGTGTATCAATCGCACTGTAATCTTTATCATTTAAATAGATGGGCAGATGGTCACTTACGTTGCCAAACAGGTTCATGGCCAGTTCATCATCTACCTTGTCATTTATTTTTGAACTGTACGGCTTTAATTGCTGCAGCGTTTCTGTAAACGCAACTGCATAGGCTTCCAGGCTGTCTGGCGCTGCGGTAGAAGTATCTTTCACAGATACTGTTACCACCAGTTTATCCATGAAACGGGAGTTCTGAAAAACTTCCGTCAACTTTTCAACCCGTTTGTCTTTGGGTAATATTTTGGCGATGTCTTCCTCAAATTTCACCTGCAGCGCAAAATATCCCAGCAATAAAAAGCTTGCAGCAAAGCAGGTAAAAAAAGCCGGGCGCCGCTTCTCGAAAAATTGGTATATCGTTATTAACAGTTGTTCCATTACAATACCGGCGATGCCGATTTTTTACTGAACAATTTTAATAATGCAAAAGTAAGTATGCCGAAAAAGGCACCTGCCAGCACTGCCAGCGTAATGCTTCCATAAACATATTGTGCCAGGCTTTGCTTAATGGCATCCAGCGTAAGCGACCAGTTAAAAGCAAATGGAATGGCCTTATCGCCCATCCATAAAGCGCCGGTTTTATAGCTGGCGAAAATGATGACTGGGATCATGGGTGGCACACTGATGTTGGCGGCAATGATCACCAATGCTTTGTTCAATTTTAACAGTACCGCAAGAAAAATGGCTATCACCAACTGAAAACCCCAAATAGGAATAATGCCCATGAAAATCCCGAAGCCAACGGATAAGGATTTGACTGCAATGGACTGCGGCGCATGAAACAACTCATCGTTCAACAATTGCTGAACGTTTTTTTTTACAAAAATATAGCGGAAAAAATTGCGTGGCTTGATATATAAAAAAGTGATCAGCACCAAAATAGTATTCAGTACACTGATCCTGAAAAAATCTTTGTAAGGCCGAAAGTGAGAAATGCGTTCTTCTTTTGGTGCATAATAAACCGATACCGGCACAGATAAAACAGCCACTCCTTCCCACGCCAGCCTTACCAGTACTTCAATTTCAAACTCGTATTTTTTTGTGATGAAATACATTTTACTAATGGGCTTCAGCGGATACAACCGGTAGCCTGATTGTGTATCAGGTGAGTCAATGCCTGTTTCCAGCTTGAACCAAAAATTTGAGAATTTATTTCCAAAACTGCTGCCGCCGGGAACAGATGACTGGTTCATGTTACGGGCGCCAAGGATCACTGCATTTTTTTCTGTTGCCAATTTTTCCATGAACACCGGCAGGTCTTTGGCAAAATGCTGTCCGTCCGAATCGATGGTAACCGCATATTCATATCCTTTTTCAACTGCATGGGCAAATGCTTTGCGCAACGCCCATCCTTTGCCGGCATTGCTGGTGTAGCTGATTAGTTGAATAAAAGAAAAATGGCTGATACGTTGTAAGGTATTGTCTGTTGAACCATCATTTACCACAATAATATCATCGCAATATGCTGATACATCTTCGATCACTTTTGCAACTGTTGCTTCATTGTTGTACACAGGAATGACCACACAGGCTTTGTGCTTTTTAAATTGTGCTTTACAGGTAGCCGCCGTCATCATTAAAAGAAACTTTTTTTCATGTTCTGTATTCAACTGTT
>CAXTPJ010000636.1:0-2829 GCA_964245855.1 uncultured Ferruginibacter sp.
ATCCAGTAATTATGCTGGGTTTAAAGATAAAGTAACGCCCGCCTCTCAAAAAAAATACACTGCTTTTACCGATTCATTGATGGTGGCCGCAGCTAAATCCAGCAATGTAAAAACCTGTTTTGATGTGCTGGAAAAATACCGGCTGTTTTTTTTAGATAAGCACCTGCAGTTAAGAGCCGATCTGCCGGCACAAATCACTTACGTTAAAGACAGTATTACGCCGCCTGAACAAACTTTGTGGACAAAGAAAAGCATACTACAATATTTAAATGGCAATAAACTTAAGCTTGATGCAATAGAAGGTATCTGGAAAACTGAAGGTTATGAAATTGGTATTGTGCTGGATAAAAAAAGCCGCCGCTATGATGCCATCATTTTGTCTGCAACCAATAAAAACTGGAAAGAAGGAATGCTCAAATTTACGAGCCAATCTCCGGTGAAAAACAGTTACGCAACTGAATATGGCATGGGAGATTTTACAAAGAAAATGACTGCTGCCACTGTGTATAGAAATTTCATGACAATGGAAGGGTTTGGCAACTGGCAAAAAACATTTCCGCCGGTTAAAGATAGTTTCACACTACTTGAATTCAATAACACTTATGGCGGCGAGGTACAATGGACCATGCTGGATAAAACTACGTTGTATATCCGCTTAAAATCATGCGACCTTGCCAATAAAGCCATATTGGACAGCCTGGTAAGGATCAACCGGAAGCAGTTAAAAACTATTCCTGACTGGATCGTTGATTTCAGAGGGAACCAGGGTGGTTCTACCGATGTTTTTCAAAGCCTGCTGCCTTATTTTTACACACATCCGATGTACGACAAAGGCGATAAACACTGGATGACGCCGGGCAATACTGCAGAATTTAAAAAGTATATTGCTGAAAACAGATCAGCCATGGACACAGGTACATTGAATTACTTAAACCGGCTGGTAACATTTGGCGAAAAAAATCCCAATGGCTGGCATGATACCGGCATTGATTCTATGAAATTTGACCATGTGCTGCCTTTCCCTAAACGCATTGCAGTTTTATCTGACCGTAACAATGGCAGCGGTGGCGAAACATTTTTATTAATGGCCCGTGGGCTTGGCAACAAAGCCACCATTTTTGGAGAAAACTCCGCCGGATACATGGATTACGGCGACCTGCTACCCTACACCCTGCCATGCAATAAATTTAGTTTATCAATACCCAGCAGGCGGAGTAATTACATTGATGATGGCGTGCAGTACAGTTATGTGGGTATTGCCCCGCAGGTTTTTATTCCTGCCGCTACTACCAATTGGGTGAAGTTTGTTTTTGATTACTGGAAAAAGAAGTGATATTTTTTTAGAAGTTTAGGTTTTGTTTTTAAAGGTTTGAGATTTAGCAGGATTATGTTTATTGCTGTATTAAATGGTAAAGCAAAACGCTATTGTTTTTTTTCTGCTGCCATAACAATCCACTGTACAAGAGTGCGACGCCAATGCAGTTGATCATTGATGCACTGCTGGGAACATACATTTCTTTTTAAAATCGGCTTCTAACGCCTCCAAAATTAAAAAGCTACCTTCGCAACTCAACTTTTTACCGATGACTTTTGATGACCTGAATTTGAATACGCCTTTGCTCACGGCACTGGACGATCTTGGCTATACGAATCCTACGACTATCCAGCACAAAGTTTTCCCGGTGGTAATGTCGGGCAGGGATGTGTGCGGCATTGCGCAAACCGGCACCGGTAAAACGTTTGCTTACCTGCTGCCTTGTCTGCGGCAGTGGAAATTCACGAAAGATAAATCGCCGCAAATTTTGATACTGGTACCAACAAGGGAGCTAGTGGCACAGGTGGTAGAAAGTATAAAAGAATTGACGCCCTACATGAGTTTGGTGGTGGAGGGTGTGTATGGCGGCGTTAATATCAATACCCAAAAACTGGCGGTTGAAAAAGGAGTAGATGTACTGGTGGCAACACCGGGCAGGTTGTATGATTTGGCCATGGCAGGCGCTTTTAAAACAAAGACCATTAAAAAAGTAGTGGTGGATGAAATGGATGAAATGTTGAATCTTGGTTTTAGGACGCAATTGAAAAATATACTTGACCTGTTGCCTCCGAAAAGGCAGAACCTGCTGTTTTCTGCAACCATTACTGAAGAAGTGGAAGCCTTGATGGATGATTATTTTAATGATCCGGTAAGAGTAGAAGCAGCGCCCACCGGCACTCCGCTGGAAAATATCATTCAAACCGCTTATGAGGTGCCGAATTTTTATACCAAGGTAAACCTCCTGGAATTATTGCTGACGGAAGATAAAAGCATGAGCAAAGTGATGGTGTTTGCTGCCACCAAGCAACTGGCAGATGAATTGTATGATGCACTGGAACCAAAGTTTACAGGCAAAGTTGGCGTGATACATTCCAATAAAGAACAGAACCATCGTTTCAATACGGTGAAGCAATTCCAGGAAGGGAATTACCGGTTTATTATTGCAACTGATATTGTTGCAAGAGGTATCGATATCTCAGAGGTAACGCATGTTATCAATTTTGATACACCGCCGGTTCCTGAAAATTATATTCACCGCATTGGGCGTACTGGTAGGTATGATAAAAAAGGGATTGCCATTACTTTTATTAAAGAGAATGAAAAACCTTTGCAGGAAGCCATTGAAACTTTGATGAATTACAAAATACCGGTTACGCCTTTGCCGTCGAATCTCTTGATATCGGATGTATTGACAGAAGATGAACAGCCAAAAGTGTTCATGAAGATCATTCAACTGAAAGCACCTTCTAAAGAAGATGCAGGGCCAGCCTTTCATGAAAAATCTACCAAAAACA
>CAXTPJ010000637.1:0-2825 GCA_964245855.1 uncultured Ferruginibacter sp.
ATGGGGATACAAATTCCTTCATACTTCGTAATTTAATTTGTACTGAGCTGTAGGAATATCATTCAACTTCATTGGCAAATATGATTTTGTTATTCCTTTCTTTTGGGGAAGAAAAGAATGATCACTCTTATGCTTTGGTTTTATTCAGCCTTTTTATGATTTAAGGAAAATTTACAGTTCTTTCAAATAGTGGTAAAAAAATAGCAAGTGTTTTATACTGACGCTGTTGCGCAAATAGTGAATGATTTTTAATCAAGTGAAAAAGTTTTAAAAGTCACTTTAAAAAATTATTACATTTTAATAAATTTCATATCTTCCGTGCTGTTTGATTATTGCGGGTTGCTAAAATAATAATTGCATCATCCCGTTACAAACTGAAATCCCGCTGCAAGCCATGGCAAAAATTTTAATACTGGAAGACGACCTCAGCCTGAAAGAATTCTACATGGTTTTCTTTAAGATCCATAATCATGAGCATGTATTCGTAAAAAATCGTCAGGAAGCACTGGAGCAGGTTGCCGCTTTTCAACCAGAAATTATATTGTCAGATGTGATGCTGAACCAGGAAGACGGCAGGTTTATTTGCCGTGAGTTAAAAGATATGAACCAGGACCTTCACATTGTATTGTTATCTGCCAATCCCAAATTACTCGAAAACCCGGAATTGTATGGTGCAAGTATGACCATTGAAAAACCTTTCGCAGTAACAGAAATGGCCGCTGTAATTAATGATTTTACCAGGAAGCCATGATGAAGGAAAAGTATCCAGATGACGCAGCCACTGACAGGTTTACAACGCTGGAGGCCGATATAGAATTAAGACTAGTTTATACTGCAGTCAGTGATACCGAAACATTGCAGGCACCCTTTTGCAGTTATTCTATAGCCTGGAGTATCCGCACCGGCACCGCCTATCCATCTTCATCACAGCACAGTAAAATCAAAATAAGTCCATCGCAAGTCACCAGGTACACAGATTATGCCCCTTCGTTGCCAGACGATCTATTGATACCGGAACCGGTTAAGCAGGTTGCCTGTCAAATGAAAGCAACCGCCCCTTTTATTTTCTAAAAATTCTTCATCGTAAGCCATTTTACAGAAAAAATCTGGCAAAGCAGCCTTGGCTTATTTAGACATATTGGTTATACCGTTTCTTCGTTCTTCTTGTTTACATGATCCACTGCCGGTGCATACCCGGTGCATCGATATATGCACCGGGTATGCACCGGGTCAGGAACTGCTAGCGAAAAGTGTAGAGCATTCGCCACTCCGTATCGCTTGGCTATGCATACATAATTCTCCGGTAAGCAGTGTCTTTCATTGCAGCACAATTATTATCTTTAGTGATGAGATATTTACTTGTGTGGCTGATGTTCGTTTCCTGTAATACACAAAATTAGAAGCAGGAGAATGAAACAACCAGCGAAAAAATGAAAACTGGTGCTGTTCAACCTGCCAAAATTGATACTTTAAAGACTGATACACTTAATCTCGTTAGGATCATCCCCGAGTTTTTGAACGACACCAGCTTTCGTATATTTCAAGTGTTTGTGTAGGAGAAGACATGCACAAACGCATTGTATACAGCACCTATAAACTGTCGAAAAAAAGGCTTTCCAGGTATTTAGCAACCATAGCTTACGGGCATCAGTTGCCGGCAAAAAAACTGGGCTGGATCACACGGATCTTTTGAAAGTAGGTTCACTAACTTTTTTTAAAAATATTTATGGAGCGTATGAGCAAAATCCAGTCGCTGAACAATTTTATCAAAGGCTCAAGTCGCTGAAAAAGTATGATATCAATTTCCAGCACGTATGGTTATTTGCATTGGCTTTTCATTGACAACAACCCGGATACAGTTTATCAGCGGACACAACTGCTCACATATTAAAAAACGCTCTGCAACTGGCGGCAAAGTTGTACACGCTAAGTATGCAGGCTTAAATAATACCTTTTTATATATCCGCACTAAAAGCAAACTAAAGGGCGCTGTTTTTATGAACAAAAAAACCAGGCACAAATACTGAACTTACTGTAAAAAATTATTATAATACAACCACCATCACGAAAAGTCAACAAATGAAATCTATAGTAGACAAAACCACAAGGAATGAATTAATAAACAGGGTTAATTCTTTAACTGAAACCAGCGTAGCCCAATGGGGTAAAATGAATGTTGCGCAAATGATGAAGCATTGCACACAATGGGATGAAATGGCATTGGGTAAACTGCAATACAAACAGTCACTGCTAGGAAAGTTTTTTGGTAAGATGGCATTAAAAGACATGATGAAAGACCAGCCTGTAAAAAAAGGGTTGCCTACAGTTCCATCCTTTAAAATAAAACAGCAGGTAAATTTTAATGATGAAAAAGCAAAATGGATCAGGCTGCTTGCTGAATATGAGCACCTGCCTGACAAAGGTTTTATTCATCCCTTTTTCGGGTTGATAACCAAAGAACAAACCGGGTACATCGTGTACAAACACATCGATCATCACCTCGTGCAGTTCAATGCTTAGCCATTGTTAAACTTGATGGCAATGCAGAATTTCTTAAAATCAAGGATATACCAACCAATTTTTATCTCAAGGAAAATTCTTACTGGTATCAATTTACAGATGATCCGGAAGACAATAAAATATTAGTGACGAAAGAGATAATACTCGACATAATGAGAAGTGACATGAAAGAAGTAATTGCAAACTTCAAAAAATAAATGCCGCTAACATGGTATTGCAGCAAGTGGGGCTTGACATTCAAACTTCAACAGTTGCGCATTACTCTACTTCAATCCGGGCGTGACGTTTTCCAATTTGACTTTGCA
>CAXTPJ010000638.1:0-2823 GCA_964245855.1 uncultured Ferruginibacter sp.
GAGTAACATCAGTGAGGCAAAATACATTGCCAACATGATAAAAAAACTACTGCTCGATGACATAAAAGAAACCGTTGGAATTGTTGCATTCAGCCAGGAGCAGCAAGGCATAATAGAAGATGCAATGGAGGCACTTGCATTGGAAGATAAAGCCTTTGAGACTGCGTTAGAGAAAGCATATAATAGAAAAGATGAAGGACAGTTTACCGGCCTCTTTATTAAAAACCTGGAGAATGTGCAGGGTGATGAAAGGGACATTATCATCATGAGTGTTTGTTATGGCCACGACAGCAATAAAAAAATGCTGATGAATTTTGGTCCGATCAACAGGAAGGGCGGAGAAAAAAGATTGAACGTAATTTTTAGCAGGGCAAAAAAACACATGGCGGTGGTAAGCAGTATCCGGCACAACCACATTACCAACGATTATAATGACGGCGCCAATTACTTCAAAGGCTTTTTACAATACGCCGAAATGATTAGTACCGGCAATATGGCAACCGCAAGGCTTATTTTGGATAACCTTATAAAAAACGAGCAACAGGAACAACAAATTCCTGAAACGCTTGCCATTACTACATCACAATTAAAAAAAGCGCTTGAGCAAAAAGGTTATATAGTGGATGAAAAAATTGGGCAAAGTAATTTCAAGTGTAGCCTGGCAGTAAAAAAGCAACAGGATGATGTTGATTATTGCCTCGGCATTTTAATAGACGATGACCATCATTACAACAACAACGACCTGGTGGAACAGTACTACCAACGTCCCGCTATCCTGAAATCTTTTGGTTGGAAAATTGTAAACGTGTACGCTAAAGATTGGCTCGAAGACAGTGAACGTATTTTAAACAGTTTGATTAACCAAATTAAAAATGGCGGCTCTATAACTCCGGAAACAATGGACGAAACGGACACACCAAATCAATTAATCACAGAAGAAAATAATCAACCAATATTTACCTCCTATATATCTGTAAGTGGCGCAAGGTTTTGGGAGATAGCGCAACAAAAACAGCAACTCACCATTTGTTTTGGTAAAATCGAAACTGCCGGGCAAGTCTTGGTAAAATCATTTCTAACAGAAGAAGAGGCTACTATTGAAAAGAATAATCTGATAGCAGGGCAATTGAAATTAGGGTTTAAACTAAAAGAATAAATGCGATTAATAGAATTACCTTACAGCATTTTACATTCTAAATTCTATCGCCATAGAGTTTCTTGACTAATCAAATTTATTTTTATCACTAACTTCAGGAATGCTATTGAACTGCATTGGCGACGCTCCGTTCAACTCCGGTTTTTCATAGCAGCTTTGGCTTTCCTGCACAAGGTTTAAAACAATTACAATTTCACAAGGTGCTTCGGCAGGTCTTCTATTTTTTCACAACAAACCTGTTCCATTACCTGCTTTAATTGTGTCTTTAGCATAGACATAATGTGATTGCCCCCTTCATCTCCCAGGGCTGCAACGCTGTACATAAATGAGCGGCCCATGAAGGTGAAATCGGCACCGGAAGCCAATGTCCTGGCTACATCCGGACCGGAACGAAGGCCACTGTCCATCATGATGGTTATTTTATCCCGGTAATTCTTTACAATCGGTTCAAGGGACTTAATTGCTGATTGCCCTGCATCCAATTGCCGGCCACCATGATTGGAAACGATGATACCATCCAGTCCTAAACGTATTGCCATATCAGTATCCTGTTCGGTTGCCACACCTTTCAAAACGATTTTTCCTTTCCAAATATTCCGTATAGGTTTGATCTTTTCTTCATTCAGCCTGCCGGAAAAAGTGCGGTTCATAAACTGGCCAAGTTGTTTCATATCAAGGCCTTTGGGCATATAGGGTTTTAATGTAGCAAAATTGGGAATACCATGCTGTAAAGTTTTCAATCCCCACTCCGGCCGGCCAATTACCTGTAGGATATTTTTCAACGTCATGCGTGGGGGCATTGCCAAACCATTGCGGATATCTCTCGGCCGAAAACCAAAAGAGGGGACATCGCATAATAGAACCAACACCGGATAACGGGCTGCATCCAGTCTTTTTAAAATATCATCCCGCAAACTATTTTCGGCAGGATGATACAATTGATACCATGCCCTGCCTTCTGTAAGTTCGCTGATCTTTTCAATGCTGGAAGTAGTAACAGTGCTTAATATAAAAGGTACATTGTGCTGCAAAGCAGCCCTGGCCAATATTTCAGGCGAGTTGGGCCATATCAGCCCCTGCAGGCCAACCGGCGCTACACCGAACGGAGCATCATATACATGGCCAAACAATTCAATACTTAAATCAACTCCCTTGTGGTTGGTTAAATAGTAAGGCGCCAGCTCAACTTGCCTTAACTCGGCTGTATTCTTATACAGGTTTACGTCTTCATTGCAACCACCATCAAGGTATTCAAAAGCGAATTTCGGGATCTTGCTCTTTGCCTTATTCCGAAGGTCATCGATGGATGGATAATTGCTGTTGTATTGCCAGTTCATGATTTAATTTAAATAGTTAAGACAGCTTATTTATTTTTAAAAGCATTCTTTTTAAATCAGTTAAAAAACGCTTGCGTTTGCCTCCACAGCCGGTCCCGAATTTTTTCGGGATTATTGGAATGGGACTGCTTTTTGCTTTTCCAAAAAATTTGCCCGCCCGAACGGAACGGGCAGGCTTAGCCTTTTTTGAATGTCACCTTCAGTGGCACCAACCTAAAAGATGTCCCTTATCCAATAACTGGTAAAAGTTGCAGCTATTAATTTATTAAAGGTTATCACTAGTGTCCTGTTAAATTAATTCCATTTTTAATTGTTCGGATTGTTGTTCTT
>CAXTPJ010000639.1:0-2821 GCA_964245855.1 uncultured Ferruginibacter sp.
TGGTAACGGTACCATTACAGCTATTTACACTGTATACACCAGGTATAAACAATTGGCTATCCGTAATCCTGATGATGTTCAGTTTACGGGTTCACGTTGTGGCAGTGGCGGTACAACACCACCTCCAACCACAGGTACAGTGTTACTTAACCAGGATTTTGAAACGGTAGCTACTACCGGTAACTTATCTTTAACCGGCTGGAAAAACATTGCGGAAACCGGTACTATGTTATGGCTGGGCAGAACGTTCAGCAGTAATAAATATGCACAGATGTCTGCATTCAATTCAACCGTTGCTAACCAGCAGCAGGTTGTAAAATCATGGTTGATTACGCCGGCCATTAACCTGGACGGTACATCGAATGAAATACTGACTTTTAAAACAGTTGATGGGTATGATAACGGTGCTACTTTAAAAGTGTATTATTCTACTAATTACACAGGCAGCAATACACCGGGAACGTCAACCTGGACACAGTTGCCTGCTACTATTTCAAGTGGCCACACTACAGGCTATGCTCCAAGTTTCCTAAGTTCTGGAAACATTGCCCTGAATGCAATTACCGGTAGCTCCGTTTATTTTGCTTTTGTATATGAAGGTGGTTACGCAGCTCCAGTTAAAACCACCACTTTTGAAGTGGACGATGTAAGAATTGTTGCTCCTTAACATTATTGATTTATTTTTTATGAAAATGCCCTGTTTTTTACAGGGCATTTTCATTTGGTTAAACTTTGTCAGTCGGGATAAATACTTATTCACCCGCCGATTGTCAGCTTGTCAGCAACCTTCTGCTGGCATTGATTTTGACAATGCCACCTAAAAAATTGTATTATGCAAAAAGGAAATATTAGGGTACAGACGGAAAACATCTTTCCGATCATAAAAAAGTTTTTATATAGTGAACACGATATTTTTTTGAGGGAGTTAGTAAGTAATGCAGTTGATGCTACGCAGAAGTTAAAAACATTATCATCTCTTGGCGAAGCCAAAGGTGAAATAGGGGAAATAGGCATTGAGTTAAAGATTGATGCAGAAAAAAAGACATTGACCATTTCTGATAAAGGCATTGGAATGACCGCCGAAGAAGTGGATAAGTACCTGAACCAGGTTGCATTTAGTGGTGCTGAAGAGTTTTTGGATAAATACAAAGGCCAGAATGAAAACAATATCATCGGGCATTTTGGGTTGGGCTTTTATTCTTCCTTTATGGTGAGCGAAAGGGTAGAAGTGATCACCAAAAGTTTTAGGGAAGGCGCTACCGGCGTAAAATGGGAATGTGATGGCAGCCCGGAATTTACGTTAGAAGAATATCCAAAAGAAACAAGGGGAACTGATATTGTGCTGCACCTGAATGAAGAAAGCCAGGAGTTTTTAGAACCACACCGGGTTAAAACCATATTAGATAAGTTCTGCCGCTTTTTGCCGGTTCCGATTCTATTTGAAGACAAACAGATCAATAACCCAACACCAGCCTGGACAAAGAAACCATCTGAACTAACAACCGAAGATTACCAGAATTTCTACAAAGAATTATACCCATTTAATGAAGCGCCATTATTTTGGATACACCTGAATGTTGATTACCCTTTCAACCTTACAGGTATCCTGTATTTCCCTAAAATTAAACAGACGTACGAGATTCAAAAAGATAAAATTCAACTATACAGTAACCAGGTTTTTGTTACAGATGAAGTAAAGGACATTGTTCCTGAATTTTTGATGTTGCTGCAGGGTGTAATTGACAGTCCTGATATTCCATTAAACGTTAGCAGGAGCTATTTACAGGGCGATCCTAATGTTAGGAAGATCAACAGCCATATCACAAAAAAAGTAGCAGATAAATTAGAAGAGATCTTTAAAAACGATCGTCAGTCATTCGTTGAAAAATGGGAAAGCCTTGGCTTGTTTGTAAAATATGGTATGATGACCGATGATAAGTTTGCAGAAAAAGCAAACAAGTTTTTAGTAATGGAAGAAGCCATTGCTGATGGCAAATTTTATACGCTGGAAGAATATAAAATAGCCACCGAAACCTTACAGAAAAATAAAGATGGCAAGCAGGTAATTATTTATACTACCAACCCGGTACAGCAGGATGCTTTTATACAATCCGCTACAGCAAAAGGTTACAAAGTGGTTAAGATGGAAACGCTGGTAGATGCAGCTTTCATCAACACCATGGAAATGAAATGGGAAAACGTGGTATTTACCCGTGTTGATGCAGACATCGCTGATAACCTGGTTGATAAATCTGATAATGCTGAAAGTGTTTTAAGCAAGGAAGAAGCTGATAAACTAAAAGCTTTGTTTGAGCAGCAGCAGGCAGCTTTACACATTACTGTTGAGGTAAAAGGATTAAGTGCTGAGGCGCCACCGGTAATTGCCACCAGGCCTGAGCAAATGCGCCGCATGAAGGATATGGGCGCTGCAGGTGGTGGCATGGCTGCATTTTATGCAAATATGCCCGATGAAGTAACCTTAACGGTGAATGGTAACCATGCTGTGTACAACAGTATTTTAAAAGAAGCTGATACTGTAATGCAGGAAAAGCAGATCAGGAATTTGGCCGACCTTGCTTTACTTTCCCAGGATTTATTGAAAGGAAATGAATTGACCAGTTTCATCAACCGCAGTGTTGAACTGATGGGAACTGCCAAGAAAGAACCATTGATTATTACAGAATAAAAAATAGGGTATGCGCTACCGGTATTATAAATAATGCCGGTAGCTTAATATCGAAATTTCAAAATAGTGGAAGGTTTTGCTGTAATATGTTTCTTCAAAATTATTATCAGTAAACATTTTTTTATGTAAGGGATT
>CAXTPJ010000640.1:0-2815 GCA_964245855.1 uncultured Ferruginibacter sp.
AAGGCTGCAGGCAGGTATGGCAAAAAATTAGTCCGCTGGTTGCTGAAGAATAATTTTACATCTTTTGCTGTTGCATTTTCAGGCAGGTTTTCTTTGGTTACTTTCACCGCTTCTCGTGCAATATCATTGATTTTTTCTACCGGGTGTTCTGAGGATTGTTTTGCATAAGAAGCAATGGTTTGCAATGCCTCCTGTGTGTTATCAAGAAAAATTTTATTTACCCAGTTCGAGGAAGAATCGCCCCGCAGAAACTCTTCTGCGGCATCATCAGCCTGTACATATTTGTAGAATGTGGTGAGTACTGCAGGGATCGCAGCCTGGCTAAATTTATCTTCATCTGGTTTGCTGTTATCTTCCTTTACTTGCTGCGTATTGGGATCTATTTTTTGCAGTGGGGGATAGCCCAGGTTCTGCTGTATTTTTTCTAAAAGATTGATTGCCATGATTTTTAGTTTTAGAGTGTATATAATACTGTTTTGCGTAAAGAATAGTAATAAAATCATGCCAGCACAAAATGACTAATCCTTAAAACACCGTATTGCGCCAACCGGTTACCGTGTATTCATTTAGCTTTGCTGAATGGAAGCAAATAATTTGTATGATATCATCATTATTGGCGGCGGGCCAATTGGGTTGGCTTGTGGAATAGAAGCAAAAAAAGCAGGCTTATCGCACCTCATTATCGAGAAAGGTGCTTTTGTAAATTCACTGTACAATTACCCGGTCAACATGACCTTCTTTTCCACCTCCGAAAGATTAGAGATTGGCAATATCCCTTTTGTTAGCAATAATCCAAAACCAGCCCGGGCAGAAGCATTGGAATACTATCGCCGGGCAGTGTTATCATTCGATCTAAACATTCATTTGTTTGAAGAAGTAACGGATACAACAAAAGAAGGTGATCAATTTATTGTAACAACTATTAAGTTGAAGTACAGCGCCAAAAAAATAATCATTGCAACCGGCTTTTACGACATCCCTTTTTTGTTGAATGTGCCGGGTGAGGAGTTGAATAAGGTAACACATTACTACCAGGATCCCAGCTTTTATGCTTTTCAAAAAGTGCTGGTGGTGGGCGCCAATAATTCTGCTGTGGATGCGGCTTTGGAAACATGGCGCAAAGGCGCTGAAGTAACCATGGTGATAAGGGACAGTGTAATTGGAAGACGGGTTAAATACTGGGTAAAGCCCGATATAGAAAACCGCATTGCAGAAGGTTCTATCAAAGCATATTTTAATGCCGGCATCAAAGAAATAAAAGAAAAGGAAGTGTTGATCAACACACCGGAAGGTATAGTAACAATACCCAATGATTTTGTTGTGGCTGCAACAGGATACCAGCCCAACCTCAGTTTCCTGGAAAAGTTAGGTGTCGGCTTATGCGATAACAGTAACCGCACACCGGTGTATGGCGAAGACAATCATGAAACAAATATAGCAGGCATTTACCTGGCCGGTGTTATTTGTGGCGGTATGGATACGCATAGTTTGTTCATAGAAAATTCAAGGGAACACGCAGTAAAAATTGTGCAGGATATTTTGGCAAAACAATAAAAGATTACACGATTTAAACGAATTACACTATGTGTATTTTGAAGGATCGAATAGTATTCATTATCACCAACAACTTTAAACTTTCAACCTTAAACGTTTTATACGCTTCAACGCTTTCAACCTTAAAACGCTCCTCCTCATTCACACACCGTTACCATTTTTCCTCATGAAGTGGTTATTTTTTATCTTTTGTCAGTAGTATTTCCTGGTGGCTTAATAATTGTTTTTATTGGTGGTACAGATTCATGATCTTAATCTATTAAAACAATCGTCAAAAATTAAAAATCGTAATTATGAAAAAGCTAACAGGATTTATAGCAACCGCATTCATCACAGCAGTGTCTTATGCACAGGTGCCTTCTACAGATTCAATAAAAGTGCCGGTGATGAATGGCAACAATAAGCCACTGGCTGTTGATACATCGCTTTCTAAACCAAAGTTGGATACCCGGAGTGAATGGAACAACAACAATAATAATAATCCCGGTACTCAATGGAATAAAGACAGTGGAACAAAAAAAGCAGACCAGGGAAATAGTATGGATCAATGGAAAGATACCGTTGCACAAAATGCTACGCAATGGAATAATGGTACACAAGCCGCTGATGCAAACCAGGGTTTGAGTGATTCTGCAAAATCAACACAGGAAAGAATAAGCGCCGAAGCTGGTAACCAGGCTACAGAAGCAACTGCTGCAACCAAACCTGCAGAAGCCGCAGCAACTAAAACTGCTGCAGCAGCAAAAAAATCAGAAGCCACTACAAAAATGGTAAAGAAACCATTGACAGACAGGATAATGATGAAAGATGGAGAAATGGTGATCGTTAAAAATGGTAAAGAAGCTAAGATGATCAAAAGTGTAACATTAGAAAATGGTAGTACTGTATTAACTGATGGTACTATAAAACTTCCTGATGGAAATACCATGAAATTAAAAGATGGAGAACATATTGCTTTGGGTACAACTACTAAAAAAGCAACAAAAACTCCGGCTAAGAAAGCTTCTTAAGCAATAAATTAAATAGAGTGATACAAGCCACAGGATTTATACTGTGGCTTTTTTTTGAAATAAATTGTTGTGATGGCAACGTATTTAAAACCGGCTGCGTTTGAAAGTATAACCCCGGATTATTGAATCGTCATTGTCCATCAAAATTTACTTTCATGAAAAAAATTACTTTACCCCTCTTGCTTTGTTCAATGTTTTTTTACAGCAAAGCCAATACATTTATCGTTACCGTTTCTAACAATCAATTTTCA
>CAXTPJ010000641.1:0-2809 GCA_964245855.1 uncultured Ferruginibacter sp.
GCTTTAAAAGAAGGCAGCATCATCGAATATGCGTATGAGGTAACATCTGATTTTTATTTTAACCTGCAACCCTGGCGCTTCCAGGGGGAGTACCCGGTTTTATGGAGTGAGTACCAGGCCAATATCCCGGAGTTTTATAAGTATGTGATATTATCGCAGGGTTACCAGCCTTTCTTTGTTAATAAAACAGACAGCCATATTCAAAGCTATACTTTCACCGAAACGAGGTCAGGCTTGGTTGGTTCTACCGAAAAAAGTGAGTATAAGATATCCGGGTATGTTGATGAGCATACCTGGGTAATGAAACAGTTGCCGGCATTAAAAGAAGAGCCATATATCAGTACCCTTACCAATGCCATTGCCAAACTGGATTTTCAATTAAAGCAGGTGGCTTTTCCCAACAGTATGGTGAAGAGTTATATGAACAGTTGGGAAAAAACAAGCCGGGATTTATTGCAGGATGAAAGGTTTGGGGTGCCGATAAAAAAAGACAATAAATGGTTGCAAGATGAAACAGCACAAATTGTAAAGAGTGAAGCTACTTCGCTGGAAAAAGCAAAGCAAACCTATGGTTATATCAGGGACCATTTTACCAGCAATGGCAGCAATGGTTATTATATTAGTTCAGGTTTAAAAGATGTTGTAAGAACTAAAAGTGGTTCTGTTGCTGATATCAATATGCTCCTCATTGCCATGTTGCGTAACCAGCAAATTATTGCGGATCCTGTTTTGCTAAGTACCCGCAGCCATGGGTTTACCAGTGAAACGTACCCTTTAATGGATCGTTACAACTACGTAGTTGCAAGGGTAGCTATTGATGGCAATATCTATTATCTCGATGCAAGCAGTACTACACTTGGCTTTAATAAGTTGCCGCTACAGGCGTACAACGGCCATGCCCGCATTATCCGTGAAACTGCAGAGCCCATTTATTTTTCAGCCGATTCTTTAAATGAATACAGTACTACAACAGTATTTCTTTCCAATAAAGCAAATGGTACTATTGGGGGAAACTGCATCAGCAATCCGGGCTACTATCAATCCCTCGAACTGCGAAATCAACTGCAGGGTTCAACAGTGAATATGTTTGAAAAAAAACTGCAGGAAATATATACCGATGATGTTGGCATCAGCAACCTGGTGGTCGATTCGCTGGTATTGCTGGATGAACCGGTCACGGTAAAATTTGATCTCCAATTAAAACAGTTCGGCGCAGCAGATATCGTTTATTTTAACCCGATGATGGGAGAGGCCATCCGTAAAAATCCTTTTACTTCGGCCGAGCGTTTTTATCCTGTTGAAATGCCGTATGCTACCGATGAAGTGTACACGCTGAACATGGAAATACCTAAAGGCTATATGGTTGATGAGTTACCTACTTCGGCCCGTATTAAATTGAACGAAGATGAAGGATTATTCGAATACCTTGTTTCAAGCTCTGGACAAAGTATTCAACTGCGCAGCAGGCTTGTTCTAAAAAAAGCAACCTATTTAAATGAAGATTATCAGACACTCCGGGATTTTTATGCCTTTGTGGTAAATAAAGAAGCCGAGCAAATTGTATTAAAAAAAATAAAATAATCGTATCAACTCTATGCATTGTTTACAACCAAAAACTTTTTTTTACAGTATTCTACTCTTAGCAGCTTTAATAAACCACCAGGCTGTTGCACAGGATAAAGCGCCTGCATCTTTCGGTAAAGTAAAAGTTGCTGATTTTACTGTCAATTCTCCTTTAATTGATTCCACCACTAATGCAGTGATCATTTATGATAAAGGCGAAATTTCTTTTGAGGGAAATACAAAGGGCTGGTTTACTTATGTATTCAAAAGAAATAAACGTATCAAATTCATTAACCGGAAAGGCTTTGACCTGGCAACAGAGCAACTCTTTTTATACAAGAACGGTAACGATAGGGAAGAGGTAACAGACTTGTTTGGAACCACCTACAACCTGGAGAACGGCGCAGTGATAGAAACCAAACTGAATACCAAAGATGTGTTTGACAATAAGGTTGATAAGAATCATTTCAATAAAAAATTTACCATGCCGGCGGTAAAAGAAGGTGCTATCATAGAATACAGCTACACGATCAAATCAGATTTTGAATTCAACTTACCTTCCTGGGAATTTCAAAGCCAGTATGCCCCAACTTTATGGAGTGAATCGATCGTAACCATACCAAGTCTTTTAAGTTACATGACCTTTTTCCAGGGCTTTCATAAATTTTTTATCGACAAAGGAACAGAAGGTTTTAAAAACTATTCTATTACTACCCAGCGCAACAATGGCACTCCTGTACCAACGGAAGAAAAGCTTTCTGTATCCAGTCCAACCATCACCCATCGTTGGGTAATGAAAGATGCACCTGCTTTTTTTGTAGAAAATTATATTTCTTCTCCAATAAACTTTATTGATAAGATCAGTTTCCAGTTGCATAAAACCTACGATGGGGAACAGTATCATGATGTATTGAACACCTGGCAAAAAGCAAGTGAAAAATTGATGCTCAATGAAGAGTTTGGCAAAGATATTTTTGAGAATAATTATTGGCTGGATAAAACGCTCAGCAGCATTTTAACTGCAACCGATGGAACAATGGAAGCTGCTAAAAAAATATATTACCATATTCAAAATAACTATACCTGTACCGATCCGCACGACAAATACATCAAAACATCTTTGCAGGATGTACTTCGTAAAAAGACGGGTACGGTAGGGGATATCAACCTGTTGATGATTGCAATGCTTAACCGCAGGAACATTACTGCCTACCCTGTTTTGTTAAGTACAAGGGCAGCAGGCCGT
>CAXTPJ010000642.1:0-2809 GCA_964245855.1 uncultured Ferruginibacter sp.
CAAATTTCATCTTTTCCTTCCAGCCACAATTTTACCAGGTCGGTAGTGACAGATTTAGGACGTTCCAATGGGAAGCCCAAAGCCCTGTCCCAGCAAAGGCTGGCCAGTACGCCCAGTGCCCTGGAAACACCAAACAGCACAGTATAAAATTCATATTCAACCATGCCATAGTGAACCAGCAATGCACCGCTGTGTGCATCTACATTTGGCCATGGGTTTTTAATTTTTCCCAATGATTGCAGAATAGGTGGAACGGCATCGTAAATATTCCAAACCGTATTCACCAATGGATCATCCGGTAAATGTTTTTTGCCGAATTCCATTTGTGCGGTAAAACGTGGGTCTGTTTTGCGCAATACCGCATGCCCGTATCCCGGTACCACTTTGCCTTCGCTGATGGTTTTCTTTACATAATCTTCTATCTGTGTTTTGGATGGTTCTTCTACACCCAATTCTTTTCTCATGTCAAAAATCCACTTGATTACTTCCTGGTTAGCTAGTCCGTGTAGAGGCCCTGCCAAACCGTTCATGCCGGCAGCAAATGATAAATAAGGATCGCTTAAAGCAGAACCAACCAAATGAGTTGTATGTGCAGAAACATTACCGCCTTCATGGTCGGCGTGGATCACCATGTATAAACGCATCAATTCTTTAAAACCTTCATCACTAAAACCCATCATGTGGGCAAAGTTGCCGGCCCAATCCAGCAAACCATTTGGCTGAATGTGCTCTCCAAATTTATATTTGCGGCGATAGATATAAGCTGCAACCCTTGGCAGGCGGGCAATCAGGTCTAAACTGTCATCAAATGTAGCTTCCCAGTAATCTTTCTTGCTCATGCCCGCTGCATACTTTTTAGAGAAAGAACTCTCCGTTTGCAAAGCCATAATAGCTACCACAAACTGTGTCATCGGGTGGGTATTAATAGGCAACGCTTCAATGGTTGCAAACACATGGTTGGGTACATGGCTGCGGCGTTGTAAGATAGAAGTAATACTTGCTACGTCATCGTCGGTTGGCAAAGTGCCCATCAGCATCAAATAAAAAAGGCCTTCCGGTAAAGGTTCCGTTCCGCCCGGGGCGGTAGGCAGTTTTTCCTGTAATTCCGGGATGGTGTAACCCCGAAAACGGATGCCTTCCTGTGCATCCAGTAAAGACGTTTCTGTAACCAGCCCGGTAATTCCCCTCATACCCTGGTACACCTGGCTCAGCGTAACCTCACCAATTTTTTTGTTACCATGCTCTTTCAGCATTTCCTTTATTGCTGCACTGGTTTCGTCGGCTTTGGCTTTAAAACGGCTTTTTATTACATCCATGGTAGATAGAATTTAAGATTGGCTGGTTATCATTTAAAAAGTTCGTGAAATTACGTTGTAACTATTTGTGAAACAAAAGTATTGCAGTAAAGTTTGTACGTTTTTCAAAATAGGGAAAACCTTTGCTGGTTTTATTTAAATGGTTGTACCCGGGGATATAATTGGTTGATGGGGATGCAACAGTTTTAAGGCTGCTCCTGTTTTTCTTTTCAATAACAAAATATTTTTTGTGTTGCATAAAGTCTTGTAATCATTGATTTTACTGGATAATTATTGAAAATATATCCTGCTTCAAAAGACAATAAGGTCACAAATTGTAACGTAAAATTTTATGCTCCCAAATTTTCGCTGTATGTTTGCATGACCTCCCGGATATTTCTTTCCATTTGGTCATCTTTTATTCCTAAAGTCATCATTGATATTTGTGTGTATCGTATTGCCATGTTATAAATTGGTATAACAACAGTTTATAATTAGTGGCATTTCTTTGGGTGCTTTTGAAGGAACTTTTTAAAATTTGTATAAATCCTGTAGTATGACAAAGTATATTTTCGTAACCGGTGGTGTTACATCCTCGTTAGGAAAAGGTATTATTGCCGCTTCGCTGGCCAAACTATTACAATCCCGTGGACTGAAAGTTACTATCCAGAAGTTTGACCCTTATATCAATGTAGATCCCGGAACGCTTAATCCTTACGAACATGGTGAATGCTATGTAACAGAAGATGGCGCTGAAACCGACCTGGATCTTGGACACTACGAACGTTTCTTAAACATATATACTTCACAAGCCAATAATGTAACCACCGGCCGCATATATCAAACCGTAATTAACCGGGAAAGGGAAGGGGCTTATCTTGGAAAAACAGTACAGGTTGTTCCGCACATTACCGATGAAATTAAACGCCGCATGTTACTGATTGGACAAAGCGGTGAATACGATATTGTGATCACCGAAATTGGCGGCACCGTTGGCGATATTGAGAGCCTGCCTTTTGTGGAAGCAGTTCGGCAACTGCAATGGGAAATGGAGGAAGAAGATTGCCTGGTGGTGCATTTAACGTTGATCCCTTACCTGAAAGCGGCAAAGGAATTAAAGACAAAACCAACACAGCACAGTGTAAAAATGATGAGCGAAAATGGGGTGCACCCGGATATTATTGTATGCCGCAGCGAACGTTCTTTGAACATGGACCTTCGTAAAAAAATTGCCCTTTTTTGTAATGTAAAAACAGAAGCGGTTATTGAAGCGATGGACGCAAATTCTATTTATGAAGTGCCGTTGAAAATGCTGCAGGAAGGTTTAGATGTTATTGTTTTAAAGAAACTGCACATCAATGGTTATTCTGCTCCGCAATTAAATAAATGGAAAGGCTTTTTGGATAAATTAAAAAATCCAACCAGTAAGATCAGCATCGGGTTGATTGGTAAATACATTGAATTGCAGGATGCCTATAAATCTATCCTGGAAGCATTTGTACATGCCGGCGCCA
>CAXTPJ010000643.1:0-2807 GCA_964245855.1 uncultured Ferruginibacter sp.
CACGTGAACACTCCTGGAGTTAATATGATAACCAATATCTTTTTTAATGCTCACTTTCGCAGCTTTTACATTCTCCACCACGTCTGGCAATTCGTTCAATAACTCATTCATTGCTGCAATGGATTCATTGAATTTATCTGCCTGGCAACCTATATAGGCAACTGTATAAAACGGATCTTCTTTTTTATCAGGCTTTGCGTAAAAAGCAAAAGTAGAGTAAGCCAAAGCTTTACTTTCCCTGATGGTTTGAAACACCAGTGCGCCCATACCTCCGCCAAAATAATTGTTGAAAATATCTACCACCGGCTCTGCATCGGCATTGTAAGACATTGAATTGCGTATCCAGCGGATCTCAGCCTGTACCATGTTATAGTCGGCAAACAATATTTCATTTTTTGTTTGCGTAGTAAAAGGGAAACTGGCTTTTGCTGCCGGGGCGGTAAATGTTGCAGGAACAGTATGTACTGTTTTTAAGCCTGCAGTTAATGCCACCAATGGCTGAGGGCCATAGTACAATATTTTGTGCGAATAATTATTTAAAGAATGCAGCAGGCCAGTCAACTCATCAGCAGTTAATGCTGCTAATTCTGCATCAGTCAATACAAAATTGAACGGATTTTTTTCGCCATACCTTGCGTAGGCAACCAGGCCGCTCATGATAGCGCCTTTGTTCAGTTTGGCATCTGACCTTGATTTGGAAAGCCTTGCTTTCAATGACTTTAAAGCATCTTCATCGGCCTTGCAATTTTTTACCAGGCTTTCAAACAAAGTAACTGCTTTGGTAAAATTATCCTGTAAGCCTTCAATGGTAACCGTAGTAAATTCTGCGGTGGCAGAAACGGTAAAGCTGCAGGCAATTTTGTAAAACTCTTTGGTAATATCTTCTGCACTCATTTTATCAGTACCTAAAAATTGTAAGTACTGTGCAGCAATGCCTAATTTTTTATCGTTCCAGGTCCCCATGTCGTAACGGTAACGCAAACGGAAAATGCTGTTGTCTTTATTAGGGACATACAGTATTTCTGCACCGCCTAATTTTCCTTTTTGCAGGTCTTTGGTATAATCTAAGAACAAAGGTTTTACAGGAGAAGCAGGCATGTCGTTCACCGATTTTACAAAAGCACTTTGAGCATCCCTGTTGGTTTCAACTGCAGTAATAGCGGGCTTTTCCACCTTTAATACATTTTTGTCTTCGCCCTTGCGTTTTAAAATATCCACGTAGTTATTGCCGAAATATTTATTGGCAAATGCAACGATGTCTTTCTTGGTAATCTTGCTCAGCATATCGGTGTAAGCAACCTGTACCTTCCAGTCTAAATCATCTGTAAAGGCATTCATCAACTCGCTTGCACGGTCGCCATATGATTCTGTGCTTTGGATTTTTTCTTTCTTTTGATTGTTGATGATAGAGGTAATCAAATTATCATCAAAATTTCCTTTTTTAAGGTTCTCAATCTCTCCCAGCATCAATGCTTTTACATCTTCCAGCGATTGCCCCATTGTTGGAGAGCCCTGCATGTACAGCACACCATAATCGATCAATGTGTAAGAAAAAGCAGATGCCCTTAACAATTTTTGTTTTTTTACCAGGTTAAGATCCATTAAACCGGCTTTGCCGTTTGTCAAAATCTGGCCAACCAGGTCGGCCAATAAAATGTCTTTGTCTTTATTACCCGGCAGACGGAAACCAATGGTTACGCTTTCTGCATCCGGGCCCACCACTTCTTTTTCAATTGGCGCAGTAATAGGTTCTTCCGGCGCAAAAGTATATTTTGGAATAGCCTTGGTTTGCATATAAGAAAAAGCGGTTTCTATTTTTTTGATCATCACATCAGGATCAAAGTCACCGCTCAGGATAACGCCCATGTTGTTTGGAACATAATAGGTATTAAAATATTCACGGATAGCTTTTAAAGAAGGATTTTTTAGATGCTCGATTGTACCGATGGTGGTTTGCCTTCCGTAGTTATTGTTCTTGAATAATTCAGCAAATAGTTTTTCAAACACTTTTCTGCCATCATTATCTAACGTACGGTTCTTTTCTTCGTACACAGCTTCCAGTTCGGTATGAAAAATCCTGAACACCGGGTTGCGGAAACGTTCGCCCTGCACTGCCAGGTATTTATCAATTGCATTGGCAGGCACGTCATCGGTATACACCGTTTTTTCAAAAGAGGTAAAAGCGTTTGTACCCTGTGCGCCCATACTCGCCATCATTTTATCATATTCGTTGGCAATGGCAAATTTTGCAGCATCTCCACTTACAGAATCAATCTGGTGGTAAATATTTCTCCGTTCGGTTGTATCGGTAGTGTGGTTGTATTGCTCGTACAATGCATCAATTTTATCCAGTTCAGGTTTTTCTTTTGCCCAGTCGAGCGAGCCATATTTATCGGTTCCTTTAAACAGCATGTGCTCTAAATAATGCGCTAACCCGGTGTGATCGGATGGATCTGTTTTTGCACCTGCTTTTGTAGCAACATAGCATTGAATACGGGGATCTTTGTTGGTTGGACTCAGGATAACAGTCAGCCCATTTTTTAATGTATAAAACCTTGCTTTTGCAGGGTCGTTGGTTACATATTTGTAGGTGTAACCAGCGGAGGTAGCTGTTTGCCATTCATATTTGGAAGCCGGTTTGGGCCTGGCAGTTTGGGCCATTACTGCCAGTTGCAGTAACAACGCCGCCATCAACATCAGATTTTTCTTCATATTCTTGTTTGGTTTATTTTAAAAACGGAGGTAAATATAGTAAGCTATTGCTGTTTGCAAGAACCGTTCAAATAGATTTGGGCAATTTTTCTGCT
>CAXTPJ010000644.1:0-2800 GCA_964245855.1 uncultured Ferruginibacter sp.
TGGCACACGTGAGTGACATCCGCCCGGATGAATCCATTCGGACGGGCAACAATGATGAGCAAAGAACAAGTGTTTGTCTCAACAAATTTCTTTTATAAACCTTTCAATTTTTTAATGGCTTCCGTAATCTTCGGTACTACTTCAAATGCATCGCCAACAATACCATAATCGGCCGCTTTAAAAAATGGCGCTTCAGGGTCTTTGTTGATTACTACAATGGTTTTGCTCCTGTTTACGCCAGCCAGGTGTTGTATAGCGCCGGAGATGCCTATGGCGATGTACAGGTTTGGGGCAATGGCAATACCGGTTTGTCCCACATGCTCATGGTGAGGGCGCCAGCCGATATCAGCAACCGGGCGGCTGCAGGCAGTTGCGGCGTTCAATAGTTTTGCCAGATCGGTCACCAATCCCCAGTTTTCCGGGCCTTTTAATCCACGACCGCCACTCACAACAATTTCTGCTTCTGTCAATGGAATTTCGCCTTCTACCTTATCCGTTGCCGTTACTTTTATTTTTGCTGCATCAACGGTAACGCTCAGTGCAGCAACTTCCGCCGTTGCGCTGGTGGTTGTTATAGAAAAGGCATTGGGGTTTAAAGAAATAATTTTTGTTGCTGTATTGATCGAAACGTTAGCAAATGCCTTGCCGCTGAATACATTTTTCTTTACAATAAAACCATTGCTGGTGTCTGGTAACGCTACTGCGCCAGTCACCAACCCGGCTTTCAGGCGCACGCTCAATCTTGGTGCGATTGCTTTTCCAGCGAGGTTATTGGAAAATATAATTATGGTAGCACCGGTTGCTGTTGCAGCTTCGGCAATTACTTTGGTAAATACCTGCGCATCAAAATTATTGAGTGAATCATTTGCCACGGTATGCACTTTCGATAAACCATATTGACCCAAAGGTGCTAGATCTTCTGTGGTAGTACCTAAAACAATTCCTTCAGCAGTGCTGCCAATTTGTGCAGCTACTTTTGCTCCATAACAGGCGGCTTCCAAAGAAGCTTTTCTTGTATGCCCGTCTGCGTGATCTAAAAAAATTAAAACGCTCATATAATGGATAATTTTTTAAATGATAAATTGATAGTTCTGATTAATGGATAATTCTTTAAATGATAATCGATAATTAGTTGAGTTTAAGTTTACTTGTTTTTACACTTGCAATCAATAATTTCAACAGTGCTTTACAGTCTTTATTGAGTGACTCATACAGTCTTTTTGACAAGAAATCTGTTGCAACAAAAAGTCGAGCCAATATTTAGATTCATTGGCTTCTTTTAAATCAATATTTAATTTGTGAATAAAATCCTTCGTACTTTCTGCATGTTCAGCTTCTCTGATCAATGCACCTATTGACGTCCCGCTTCTTACTAGCTGTTGTGAAATAATATATTCTCCATGAGTTTTTTTCAAATACTTATAGAGATTTACCATCCTGACTGCAAACGAAAAACTTTTGTCTTTTAAAATATTCACTTTCATAACTGACATGATTAAAGGGTTAAAATAATTTTATTACAACCTACAAATTATAATAATTATCAATTAACCCATTATCAACAATCAATTAAAAACCTTTGTCTTTTAAAATATTCGCTTTCATAACTGACATGATCAAAGAGTTTTAAATGATTTATTACAATCTACAAATTATAATAATTATCAGTTAACTCACTATCAATTATCAATTAAAAAACCTTCGCTTCTTCATGCAGCAGGCGCACCAGTTCTTCCGGGTTGTCTGCAGGTACTAATTTTACACCGGCTTTTGCAGGTGGCAAATCAAATGATGCAATGGAGGTAAGAGCTTCTACTGCCGCAGGTTCTATCACTTTTAACGGTTTGCTCCTTGCACCCATAATGCCTTTCATGTTGGGGATACGCTGCTCTGCCATTCCTTTTTGGCAACTAACCACAACCGGTAGTGCTACCTGGTTGGTTTCTTCTCCGCCATCCGTTTCTCTCACAATGGTTGCGTCGCTTCCTTCTAAAGTAAATTTAATGGCCAATGATACATAAGGCAGGTCAAGCAACTCAGCTACCATGCCACCGATGGAAGAGCCGTTGTAATCAATCGTTTCTTTACCGGTAAAAATTAAATCGTAATTACCTTCTTTTGCAATGCTGGCTATTTGCGAGGCTATGTAAAAACTATCATGGCTATCTGCATTGATGCGGAAGGCTTCGTCGCCACCTAATGCCAGCGCTTTTCTTATGATCGGTTCGGCATCGTCTGCACCAACCGTAACCAAATGAATAATGGTGGAAGGATCAGCTTCTTTTAATTCAATGGCACGTACCAAAGCATACCATTCATCGTAAGGGTTAATGATCCATTGAACACCATCGCCGGCAAATTTCGTGTTGTTATCTGCGAAGGTTATTTTTGCTGTGGTATCTGGCGTTTTGCTGATACAAACTAAAATTTTCATCAGAAGAATTTTGAATCGTTAAAAAAGGTTGTTTATGCAACTATTAACAAAGGTAATGGTTGTTCCAATAACGTCATACAAAAAATATAAAAATCTTTCAACATGAGCAGGATAGAAAAATTACTGGAATATATGAAGACTTCTGACAAGGATAGTTTTCTGCAACATGCGCTGGCATTGGAATACATCAAGATCGGCAATGATGAGGAAGCAAGAAAGCTGTTCAATGAACTGTTATTGCGGGAGCCTACTTATGTTGGATCTTATTATCATTTGGGGAAATTATTAGAACGGGTCGCCGATTTTGATAAAGCCATCCGGATTTACCAGCGTGGCATGGAAGAAGCGAAAAGGGCAGGAGATAAC
>CAXTPJ010000645.1:0-2786 GCA_964245855.1 uncultured Ferruginibacter sp.
AGAAAGCGTTGGCTAGTGACCGTTAAGAATGCCTGTTTCAACGTTTGGCAACGTAGCTCAGCTGGTTAGAGCATCGGATTCATAACCCGAAGGTCGGCAGTTCAAGTCTGCTCCCCGATACTAAGCCAGAAATCCTTCAAAAGATTTCTGGCTTTTTTTATATTCGTTCTCCAATCACCATTTTTAATACTGCCTTATGAAATATTTATTATCATTCCTTTGTATACTTTGTTCCTTCAGCGAAAACGCACAAACAAAAAAGCAACAATATGTTTTTTTAATGCCATCACTTTACTTGCAGACAAGAAGTTCCACTACTCCTTTGTACGGAGCAAATATTGGGTTTGCTGTTGTCAAAGGTCAAGGTAGTTTCGGGCTTGGTGTTGAGTGTTTAACGCACAAAGACGCTGGTGCATTTTTACCCGTATATGCTGATCTGCATTTGCTTTTGAATAAAAAAAATGTGAGCCACAGCCCGTTTGTAGCATTACAACCGGGCTATGTTGTCCGTTCAAGATCTTATAACATCGGAAATAATGTTACAATAAAAGAAACTGGCGGTTTATATTTTAGCGGCGGGCTTGGGTTTATCTCAAAAGAAGCCGGAGCAGGAATTACAGGCATGATAAAATACTCACTGCTTACTACTAAAAACAATTCTTTCAACCGCTCAAATACTATTAATTGCATAGCCATACAATTTGGTATAGCATTTTAATGATTGGCTAAGCGTTATTTTAAAACTATCATTAATCCTGCAAATTTATCTTCAGCCCAAAATAAAAAAGCCCTTATGCAAAAACATAAAGGCTCTTCAAAAATTTTAACGGCAGTCGTTATTTAATTTCCATTTTCAGCAGCATTTCTTTTTCGATGAATGCTTCCAATTCATCGCCAACTACACATTCGCCTACGCCGGCTGGTGTACCGGTAAAAATAAGGTCGCCAATATTGAGCGAAAAATAGCTGGATACATTTTCAATGATGGCATCAAAACCAAACATCATCTGGCTGGAGTTGGCCTCCTGCACCAGTTCTTTGTTTTTATAGAAACTAAAATTGATGTTCTTTTTATTAAAGCCGGGAACAATGTCTATAAACTTTCCAACGGCCGCAGAGTTATCGAACGCTTTGGCCTTTTCCCATGGCAGGCCTTTTTCACTCAATTCCTTTTGAATGTCCCTTGCAGTAAAATCAATACCGGTGGTAATGGCATTGTAATAGTTGGCAGCGTGGCGTTCCTGTATGTATTTACCATTTTTTGATACCCTTAATACCAGTTCGCATTCGTAATGCAGTTCGTTGGTAAATTCAGGGTAATAGAAAGGGGTATGGCTTTGCAACAAAGCGCTTTTGGGCTTCATAAAAATCACCGGTTCTGCTGGTATGTCGTTGCCAAGTTCTTTGGCATGTGCTGCATAATTGCGGCCTACACAAATTATCTTCATCTTTTGTTGTAATTAAGAGGGTAGCATGTTAAGAAACGAATATAAACAAAACACGTAAAAAAACAACTATGTCATAGTAAAAATACTATTCTGATTATTGAATGGTCAGCTTGTTTACTTCTGTCATAGTATTTTCAATACCCGTTGCTGCATATTTTTCAATTATATCAACGCATATTTGAATCTTTAATTGTACCAGTGGCATTTCAGCAGGCTTCCATTTGCCCAATACAAAATTGGCCTGCATGCCTTTAGGATAATTGTTGCCAATGCCGAAACGCAGGCGGGGATAGGCTTCTGTACCCATTACGGCCTGTATGTCTTTTAAGCCATTGTGGCCACCTGCTGAACCTGCTGCCCGCAAACGTAATTTATCTAACGGCAGCGAAAGGTCATCTACGATGGTAAGCGTATTTTGAAGCAGTATTTTTTCTTTGTCGAGCCAGTATTTAAAAGCCTTGCCGCTAAGGTTCATAAAAGTGGTAGGACAAATACAGATGAATATTTTGCCTTTAAATTTAACTTCTGCCACGTAGGCCAGCCGGTCGTTTCGAAAGCTGCCGCCATGTTTTTTTACAAAAGCAAACAGCACATCAAAACCAATGTTGTGACGGGTGTCGGCATATTCATTGCCGATGTTTCCCAATCCTGCAATTAAAAATTTTGACATAAGGCGGTGAAGATAAATCAACAATATTTTGGAGCTGAATTTTTTTGCGCCAGCATTTTCGGCTATGGTCATTATAGTTGTGAACTTGTTCTGTCATTTTTCCTTTTTGGGGAAAATTTTGATGGAACACAGGATAGAAACACGGATGACACTAATCGATGCGGATTAAAACGGATTTTTTATCTAAGCAACACAATCATCCGTTCTCATCAGCCCTTATCTGCCCAATCAGCGTTTCTATTTTCATGGGAACATGGATGACACAGATTAATACTGATGAAAACGGATTTCTATTTTAAATAAAAATCCAGCAATTGAATTACTCCCACTCTTACCATTTATTGGAAAAGGCGCCTCTTTCGGTTCGGTTACACCAACGGCGTGATTCAAAAAATGCGAAGCAAATTTTTTGAAAGAACCGAAAGCAGCGCCGTTCCAATAACGCTGCCCGCCGGCAGTGGAGGCAAATAGTTGAATCGAAATTTTGATTGAGATGGGAAGGAAAAATGATCTCACTTGTACTTTATACCCATGAGCAGCTTTTTACGAAAATGATATCAAACACTAGTGTTGCACGCTGCTTACTTTTTGCCTTGATGCAAAAAGTAATAAAGGCTTCGAATAAAAAGGCTTAAATTTTTCGTATCATCCTAAAATCAAGGAACTCG
>CAXTPJ010000646.1:0-2783 GCA_964245855.1 uncultured Ferruginibacter sp.
AGAAAGGGTAAAAATATTCATTTTACCATTCACATTTTCAAATTGCAATCAATCACCGCAAAAAATTGTATGTTCAGTTAACGGATGCAGCAATTTTTTGAAACCTGTTCAGTCATTATAATTTTTATTGAAACAATGTAAGCCTGATGCGTACTTGCTTTCATGCTGTCACTGCTTTAAACGTCATTTTTACACTAATCGATGCTGATTATTTTCAGAAAAAATCTTTTTTACTGACAGCTATTTCAATACATATTCCAATCCTTGTTCATCAATAGAAAATATATTTTCCGTAAGCCAATCTTTTCATTCTTTTTCTGCTATATATTTATGCCTCAATATTGCTGGCCTTTCTGCTTGATTGCCACCATGTTGCCAAAATTGATCATTGCTGCATACCGAAAATTTGAACAATGGAAATACTACATGTAACTGCTGAATGCTATCCCGTAGCAAAAGCAGGCGGACTGGGGGATGTGGCAGGCGCCCTTCCGAAATACCAAAACCAGTTAGGGCATATCGCCAAATTAGTGATGCCCATGTACCGCACCAAATTCCTTTACGAGAATACATTTGAAACAGTACACAAAGGCTCATTCGGCATGGGGCCATACTGGTTTAACTATACCGTTATAAAAGAAACCACGAACAAACTGGGGTTCGATTGCTACTTAGTTGATATCAATGGCCTGCTCGACCGGGAAGCCATTTACGGTTACAGCGATGATTCAGAACGCTTCACCGGCTTCCAGATTGCAGTGGTAGACTGGCTTTCCAAATGGCAGCACCAGCCGGATGTAGTTCATGTGCATGATTACCATGCAGGGTTGGTACCATTTATGATGCAGCAGTGTGTCGCTTATCGCCACCTCGCTGCCATACCAACGGTGCTTACCATTCACAATGCACAGTACCAGGGTTGGATGGGCTGGGACAAAGCACATTATTTACCGGAGTACGATTCATGGCAATGGGGCAAACTCGATTGGAAAGATTCTATTAATCCTTTGGCATGTGCCGTAAAATGTGCATTGAAAGTAACAACCGTAAGCCAGAGTTACCTAGAAGAGATGAGGATCAGCGCCAACGGGCTGGAGAATTTGTTTGAATACGAAAGAGGAAAATGCACCGGTATATTAAATGGCATCGATAATATTGTATGGGATCCGGCAACCGACAGTTATTTGACAAACAATTTTAGTGTAACCACTGCTGAAGCAGGCAAGCTGGCCAATAAAAAATTATTGTGCGAACAATTCAACCTTGATATCAATAAACCGTTATTTGTTTTTATCGGAAGACTGGTGCATGAAAAAGCCGCCGACTTATTGGCCCGTGCTATTTCTGATTCGGTGTATCACATGGAAGGCAAAATGAATTTTTTGGTGTTGGGAAGTGGAGAGCCATCAGTTGAGTGGGACCTGGAAAGTTTGAATGCACCGCTGACAGGGTATTATAATTCCAGGATCGGTTACAATGAAAAACTAAGCCATGAAATGTACGCCGGCGCTGATTTTTTATTGATGCCAAGCAGGGTAGAGCCTTGCGGATTGAACCAGATGTATGCTATGCGGTATGGAACCATTCCGATTGTTAGAAACACCGGCGGCCTGAGGGATACGGTCATCGACTTTGGTAACGAGGGCGGTTATGGTATTTTGTTTAACGATGCCAGTGTTTGGGATATCACATATTCCGTTCACCGGGCGCTGGATTTGTATAACACTAAAAAGCGTTTGAAAGACATCCGCAAAAAGATCATGAAACTGGACAACAGTTGGGGTAAAAGTGCTCAACAATATATTGATTTATACAGCAGTTTGAAATAAATTAAACTACATTTGAAACCTACTTGCCAACAATAAAACTACATCACCAATCAATTAATTTTCTATGGACAGCAAATCAGTAATCGCTATCGTTTTAGGTGGCGGCGCAGGCTCAAGATTATATCCCCTTACCGCTAGTCGTAGCAAACCCGCTGTGCCAATCGCTGGTAAATACCGTTTGGTAGATATTCCTATTTCGAATTGCATCAATTCTGATATCAACAGGATCCTGGTATTAACGCAATTCAACTCTGCCTCTTTAAACAAGCACATTAAAAACACTTACCAGTTTGGTGTGTTCAGCAAAGGTTTTGTTGATATTGTTGCGGCAGAACAAACACCCGATAACTCAGGCTGGTTCCAGGGTACAGCCGATGCCGTACGCCAATCGTTGAGGCATATCATCAGCTACGATTTTGAATATGTGTTGATATTGAGCGGTGACCAATTGTACCAGATGGACTTTGAAGCCATGATTGAAAGCCATAAGGAAAAAGGTGCAGATATTTCTATTGCCACCATCCCGGTAGGAGACAGGGAAGCCCCTGAATTTGGCATTTTAAAAACAGATGAAAATCATTCCATCACATCTTTTATAGAAAAACCGGCCAAAGAATTATTGCCTGAATGGGTGAGCGATACCGGTAAAGAAATGCAGGGACAGGGCAGGAATTACCTGGCTTCCATGGGTATCTATGTCTTTAGCCGCAAAATGCTGTTCGATTTGTTAGAAATTGAAAAGAAAGATGCAACAGATTTTGGTAAAGAGATCATTCCATCTTCGATAGAAAAATACAAAGTGATCAGCTATCAATACGATGGTTACTGGACTGATATCGGAAACATTTATTCTTTCTTTGAAGCCAACCTCGCACTCACTTTAGACCTGCCACATTTTAATTTATTCGATAATCAAAAGATCGTTTACAGCAGGGCAAGGATGCTTCCGCCTGC
>CAXTPJ010000647.1:0-2782 GCA_964245855.1 uncultured Ferruginibacter sp.
TTGCTGTCACTGCCGTGGATGGCGTTTTCGCCGATAGAAGCAGCAAACAATTTACGGATGGTGCCTTCCGCAGCCTGGGCTGGGTTGGTAGCACCGATCAATGTCCTGAAATCTTCTACTGCATTTTCTTTTTCGAGGATCGCAGCAGTGATTGGGCCACGGCTCATGAATTCTACCAATTCGCCATAAAAAGGCCTTTCTTTATGTACAGCGTAAAATTCGCCTGCTTTTTCTGAAGAAAGATGAAGCATCTTCATCGCCACAATGCGAAAACCAGCACCGTTGATTTTTTCTAAAATTGCACCGGTATTGTTTTTAGCGGTAGCATCGGGCTTGATCATCGTGAATGTCCTGTTACTCATATAGTCTTTTTTTGGGCGCAAATATAGCCTCTTTCTTGCTGGATTGAACCATTTTTTGTAACCAATTTGTTATTGTTTAAAAAACTACCGCTTCAAACCACTAAACTCGAAACTAACCGTTACTTTTGCCGCCGCTTTATGCAACCAATCAATAATATATTCCCGCAACTGGCTACGCCTAAAAAGATTGTTATTACTACGCACCAGAAACCCGATGGCGATGCCATGGGATCTTCGTTGGGGCTTTATCATTTTTTATTGCAGTTTGGCCATAGCATCACCGTCATTTCTCCAACCAATTGGGCCGATTTTTTAAACTGGATGCCCGGCACTAAAAAGCTGCTGGATTACGACCGGCAAACCGCAGCGGCAGATAAAATTATTGATGAGGCAGACTGGATATTTTGCCTTGATTTTAATACTCTTGGCCGCACCAAAAGGATGGAGGAAAAATTGGGCAATGCAACTGCGTTGAGAATTTTAATTGACCATCACCAGGAACCACAGGTTGATAAGTTTGCCTACGGTATCAGCAACACCGGCAAAAGCAGCACTTGCGAAATGGTGTATGATTTTATCGAAGCATCCGGCCACGATGATAAAATTGATATTACCATCGCTGAGTGTTTGTACACTGGCGTTATGACAGATACCGGTTCATTTCGTTTTCCTTCTACCACAGCCAGCGTTCACCGTATGGTGGCCAACCTGAAAGACAAAGGCCTGCAGCAGGGAAAGATACATGAACATTTATTCGATAATTATTTAGAGAACCGCTTCCGTTTTATCGGCAATGTATTGCTGAACAGGATGGAGGTTTTTTATGAATACAACACTGCACTAATCGCCATTCCGCAAAGCGATCTCATCAAATACAATATTACCACCGGCGATACGGAAGGTTTGGTGAATTACCCGTTGAGCATTAAAGGGATTAAACTGGCGGCCATCATCATCGACAGGGGAGAAGAACGTAAAAGTTCTTTCCGCAGCAAAGATGGTTTTGATGTAAATACCTTTGCCCGTAAATATTTCAATGGTGGCGGGCATTTCAACGCTGCCGGCGGACAAAACAAAGAACCCCTGGAAGAAGTGGTACAACAATTTTTAAAAGCCATGAAAGAGAACAGGGAACAATTAAGCAATTATCAATTTTAAATAAAACAGAATAACAATGAACAAAAATTTGTGTTTGATCGGTTTAGCTGCCCTGGCTTTTGTGGGGTGCAACACACCATTTAAAAAAACAAAAGATGGTATGGAGTATAAAGTGATTGCAAACAAATCAGGCAAAAAAGCCGAAAAAGGCGAATTCATGCAATTGAACATACTGGCAAAATATAAGGACAGTGTATTGTTTAGCTCTTTGGAAAACGGTATGCCGCAATTCATTCCTTATGATACAGCGCAGTTGCCTCCATTCTTTAAAGATATCCACGAGGGTGATAGCATCATTGTAAGGGTATCTACTGATACTGTGTTGAAGAAAAGCCAGCCGGGCGCTTATCCTTACATGAAAAAAGGACAATACCTGAACCAGTACTTTAAAGTGGTTAAATTATTTAAAGACAGGGAAGCTGTTGACAGCGTGGCAAAAATTTACCAGGAAGGTGCAAAAGCAATTGCATACAAAAAAACACTGGATGACATCAACAAGCAATTGAAAGAAAATGCCCCGTTGATGAAAAAAGAAGATGAGGTGATTGCAGCATACCTGGCTAAAAATAATATCCAGGCCACCAAAACTGCATGGGGAACTTATGTTGCCATTACCACACCTGGCAGCGGACCTTTCTTGTCTGAAAAAGATATTGCTGAAGTAAACTACACCGGCAGAAATTTAAAAGATTCTATTTTTGATTCTAACACAGATATCAAATTTGGCCACGTTGAACCTTTGCAGGTTAACCTGGGTGAGTTTGGTGTGATTCCAGGCTGGATCGATGGATTGAAAAAAATGCAGAAAGGTACTGTTGGTAAACTCATTATCCCTTCAACACTGGCTTATGGCAAACAGGCCAAAGGCGATAAAATTGGCGCTGATGAAATATTGGTTTTTGACATCACTGTAACCGACCTGTTAAACAAAGAACAGTTTGAAGCCAAACAAAAAGCAAAGCAGGCTGAAATGATGGCAAAGCAACAGCAGATGATGGAAGAAAGAAGTAAAATGCAGGAGCAGATGAAAAAGAAAATGGACAGCACCGGGGCTAAGAAAAAATAATTTCTTTAAAATAATGATTGTAAAAAAGAGGCGGTATCAGCCTCTTTTTTATTGTACCGAAGCAGCGTAAGCATTGTATAACCTAACTGCTTCTACTGCTTCTTTTACATCATGTACCCTAAGTATGCCGGCGCCCTTCATTAAAGCAATGGGATTTAAAACAGTAGTGCCATTCAACGCACCGGCCGCAGTAATA
>CAXTPJ010000648.1:0-2775 GCA_964245855.1 uncultured Ferruginibacter sp.
CGTTGGTGAATTATGCAAATTGTACAACGCCATTTTTCATAGTGATACGGTGCAAACAGTAGGGCATTATCCTTTCAATTTAAGAAATACCCCCGTTCATTTTATAACCGGGGCGTCACATAAATTCCATGGGCCAAAAGGGGTGGGGATCTTGTACATTAATGAGAATGTCCGCATTACACCATTTGTTCATGGCGGCGGACAGGAAAGGAATATGCGTGCCGGCACTGAAAACTTATACGGCATTGTTGGTTTTGCCAAAGCATTGGAATTAGCCACTGCCTCGCATGAAACAGACAGTGCTTTCATCGGCACACTGAAATATTATATGCATGAAGAATTGAAAAAACATATTCCGGAAGTTTCATTTAATGGCGATGTATTAGGACAAAGTTTGTACACAGTTTTAAACGCCAGTTTTCCTAAAACCGAGAAATCAGAAATGTTGCTGTTCAATCTTGATATCCATAATATTTGCGCCAGTGGTGGCAGTGCCTGTACAAGTGGCGCTGATGCTGGTTCTCATGCAATCCGTTCCATTAACAACAATCCAAATCAAATAGCAGTACGCTTTAGTTTTTGCAAACACAATACAAAGGAAGAAATTGATATTGTTATTCAAAAACTAAAGGAATTCATATAAGATGCTGTTTGTGTTAATTGAATATTTTGAAGTATAAAAACAAAGCTCAAGAAAAAATACACTAGAAGAGTCAATCTAAAGACGTGATTCTGATACAACGCCAATGAAGTTCAATGGTACTTTTAAAGTACACAAGAAAATCAAATTAATAATTCAAGCAACTTCTAAAGCACTTACCCAACCCTTGGCTTCCACGCCACTTCTGCTACCTGCAGTAAATGCCCGATGTACCTGGCCAGCACAAAAATGTAATCACTCAGGCGGTTGATGTATTTTATTACCAGCGGGTCAACAAACAATTCCTGTTCCTGCATATTAACGCAAAGCCTCTCTGCACGCCGGCAAACGCAACGGGCAACATGAGTGGTAGATACGGCAGGGTGACCGCCCGGCAAAACAAAAAATTTCATTACCGGTAACACTTCATTCATTTCATCAATTTGCTTTTCCAGCAATTCAATATCCGATTCTTTTAAATCGGGCATCTTCATCAAAGGTTCTTTATCCGGGTCACAAGCCAGCGAAGATCCAATTGTAAACAACCTATCCTGTATTTCTTTTAAAATGGTTTTGCTGTTGGCATCAGTGATCATGTCACCTACCAGTCCTATATAAGAATTCAATTCATCTACCGTGCCGTATGTTTCAATGCGCAGGTGGCTTTTCAATACTTTGGTGCCGCCAATTAAACTGGTTTTACCAAGGTCGCCCGTTTTGGTGTAAATTTTCATTGCCATTGCAGATCGATTTTAAGAAATTAAATTAAGCCGGCTGGCCAATAATAGTAGGTGACTCATTCATGCGGTCGGTTTCTACCAAACCATCCCTCAGCCGTATTACCCGGTGAGAAAAAGCAGCAATGTCTTCTTCATGGGTAACCAAAATAACAGTATTGCCCAAAGAATGAATTTTGCCCAGTATGTCCATTATTTCATGCGAAGTTTTGGAGTCGAGGTTACCCGTAGGTTCATCCGCTAAAATAATGGACGGGTTATTGATCAACGCCCTGGCGATGGCTACCCGCTGGCATTGGCCACCACTCAATTCATTGGGTTTGTGGCTGCTCCTGTCCTGCAGTTTAACCCTGCTCAATGCTTCCAGCGCCCTTTCGGTACGGTCTTTTTTATTGATGCCGCTGTAGATCAATGGCAGCGCAACATTCTCTGCTGCAGTTAACCTTGGCAGTAAATTAAACTGCTGAAATACAAAACCAATTTCTTTATTGCGTACTTCTGCCAGGGCATCATCTTCCATGCGGCTCACATCTTTTCCGTTCAGCACATAACGGCCACGGGTGGGCGAATCCAGGCAACCCAAAATATTCATCAGGGTCGATTTGCCGGAACCGCTCGGCCCCATCAGCGCCACATATTCATTTTTAAAAACATCCAGGTTTATTCCTTTCAATACAGGCAATTCCTGTTTACCGAGGTAGTAACTCTTGCAAATATTTTCTAACCGAATTATTCCCTGCATACTTTGTAAGTTGTATTTTCCGGTAATTATTTCTTAATTACTTTAGGCACTTTAAAAAACTCACCATCCTGCAGTGGCGCATTTTTTAAACCATCTTTCCTGTCAATGCTGCCTTTCACTTCATCTTCCCGCAGCACATTTACAGCATCGCTCATGTGAAGCAAAGGTGCTACACCAGTGGTGTCCAGCTCATTCAATTTTTCTACAAACTGTATCATGCGTTGCAGGTCGGCCTTAATTTCTACCTTTTCTGCATCATTAAATTTTAACCTTGCCAGGTGCGCCAGCTTATCAACCATTTCGTTGTTTACTTCCATCAAACAAAAATAAAGCATTCACAACAGATGGAAATATTTAGGGATAAATGGCTATAAGCAAAAAAATGTATTGGGCTGTCAAGCGCAACATTTCTCTGCAACCATAACCCGGCTATCCGCTACAAGTCCGGCACATAGCCTGGCTTCTTCGTCCTCACCGGGCTTTTCACTACTATCCGGCAGCAAATGAAGGATAGTTTTTCTTTTAAGCTATGGCGAAATAAAACGCAGATGAAACGGATTTTTATATTTGATTATACTATCACGCAAAGACGCCCAAAAACGAAAAGACGCAAAGAAGAGCAATAAAATTTCGCCTCTTTGCATTCTTTGCTTGCC
>CAXTPJ010000649.1:0-2751 GCA_964245855.1 uncultured Ferruginibacter sp.
ATTCATTGATTCGGTAAAAAAAATGTTCGCTTGAGACCTGCGCAAATGCAGGAAGGTTCAATTAAAAAACACAAATTACGCCTTGAAAAAACTAAAAGAAGTATACAATTAAGATTTGAGATAACGTTGGAGTTAATTCCTTTTCAATCAATATTCAAAACATTTTCATAGAATGGAATAGTGATAATCTTTTGGCGTCCTATTTTAATTTTTATTTATATTTGATATTTATCCCCTTAAAAGTAACTTATGAATTGGAAAGAAGCCAAAAATAAAGTGAATAATGAATATGAATTACCTGGAGATTGGTTAAAACTAGAATACTTTGAAGTATTGAATATATTATTTAGAGTTGAAAATGCTTTACGAGTTTTCGTCTATATAATCTTAAAAGTAAACTTTCAGGACAAATGGGTTAAGCTTTCTAACTAGTGACGACGAAGAAAATTCTACTATCAATGCTATTGCAAGGAAAAGAATTACACAGGCAAAAAACTATGCTTACCTTGGTTACAGTTTAAACAGTCCGTTACTGCACCTAACTAGTGGAGAACTCATAAGAATTATAACATCTGACTCATATTGGATGCATTTCAAACCGTATTTCTTAGGTTCAAAAGAAATTATTAAAAATAAGCTTGATGAAATCGGCAACGTAAGAAATGCCGTTGCTCATTTCAGGCCTATCAAAAAGGAAGATGTTGATTTAATAAAACAAAATTCACTTCACACATTATCTCATATTGAAAAAACCTTGAAAGATTTTATTTCTTGTCATGATATAGTTCCAACAAATACCGAAGATGGTTGGTACAAAAACATAATTGGATTGCGATCAAATGAATGTCATTTTAATTTTATACAAAGCAAAAATGAAGAATGGATTAAGTTGACATTAAATTTTACACCACCTATTCTGCGAGCCAGTAAATATGCAAACTGGGCAAGCATAGCTTCCTTTAATTTAAAAACAAATAACCTCTTAACTCATTTTCCAGAACTCTTAAAATACTCAATTTGTGTCACGGAAGTTTCTCCTACTGAATATTCAAAAGAACCAGAAAATTATCGAGTAGATAAAAAAATTCGGTTTACAATTAGTAGAAAAACATTGAATGAAAATTACCTCCTTATTCAAAAGGAATTCGAAATATGTATTCTGCAGATTACAGACGAGGTTAGCTTAATTAAGCAGGATAACTTGGCTCGTGGCAAATTGGTTGAAGTTGTCAGATTTGGGATGGAAAAGTCCGCAAATTCTGAATATTGTCAACTTGCGAATAATCCATTTCTCAATGACATAGATGAAGATTCTCCCGTTGAATTTTGGGGTTCATTAAATTATGCATCTGATGATTTTATCACAAACACTGATAAGTTTCCTTGGATGCCTATTTCAATATCAGATGATAAAGAAGCATTACCTTTCTAAACAAAATTAAGCAAATCAAATAATGTAGTAATGGACAGAGTAGATTACCAATCAATAGTTATACAAGATCTAGTAAATTTAGAATCAAAAGGGGAATTAAACACTTCCCCTTGGTATCAGCGCAGATCTGTTTGGACACAAGCACAAAAGTCTTATTTAATCAATACTATTTTTGAAAAAAAACCGATACCTAGCCTCTACATTAGACATTCTCTTGATCTTGATAGAGCTATCAGTATCAAAGAGATCGTAGATGGTCAACAAAGATGCCGGGCTATTCTAAGTTTTTGCAATGACGAATTTGCAGCACGTCATCCAGACAACACCGAACTTGTTCGATTTAGTAACTTGAATAAATCACAAAAACAAAGTTTTTTACTAACAGCAATCCCTATCGGTTATTTATTAGGAGCTACAGATGCGGATGTAATTGATATTTTTGCAAGGATTAATTCTGTGGCTAAAACCTTGAACCCGCAAGAAAAAAGAAATGCTCTTTTCAGTGGAGAGTTTAAACAATTCTGCGTTAAACAGGCAGTCATGCGTACAGAGTTTTGGAAGACGTACAAACTATTTTCTGGCAATGATATTGCAAGAATGAACGAAGTTCTCTCTAGTTGTGGTATTGTCAACACTCAAAAAGCCTTCGATAAAAAAAGTCGAACATGGACTTTCTGAAATTGACAATCGCTTTAATAGTGACCTCACTTTTGCAGCCAGAGAAGAAGATGACATCAATTTTTATAATGCTAGCTCTTCAACAACTCAAAGACTTGCAAACAGAAAAATTCGTGATTCTTACATAAGAAAATTTATTGCATAGTGGCCTCAGCTAACATAACCTCCCTTTACAATGGCTATATTGGAGAGATAAATATTTTATCCAATTACATTGCACAATCACAAAGCCTTGAAGCAAAATATCAATATTTGATTGCGGAGGTTGTTTTACTAAAATTATTTGCTGTCTTCGAATTGGCCGCAGCTGAAACTGCTTATAGATTAGCTTGCGGAACTGCATACAAAAACGGTAATGCTCCTGTGGTTCACCATCTATGTAGAAGCATATCAGATGCACATAACAAAATGCTTTCTTATAACAGGCTGCTCCAATGCCTTATTTAAAGTGGACAATGTGTAAGTACATAAAAAAAAGCATTGAAAAAGTTCTGGACATTACAGACAGATATTATGTCCAACTTTACGGACACGACACACGTTTAGAAGAAATGAGAAAAGTAAGGAATCACATTGCACACAGAACACCAAGTACAACTGAAAAATATAAAGCAGTTTTGTTGAGCCGATATGGGACGGTA
>CAXTPJ010000650.1:0-2749 GCA_964245855.1 uncultured Ferruginibacter sp.
ACCGGGTATGAATGTGTATTTTTTAAAGCTTAACCCATTAAAACGATTGAGTCCGTTAATGGTAGCAACCCATAAATATTTTTTACCGTCATAAATAGATTTATTGACGTTATTGTCAGCCAATCCTTCTTTAGTAGTATAATTGACAAACTTATAAGTAGGGTTTAAGTATTGTGCATTTATAATAACTGGAAATAAGCCAATTATGAAAAACAATATAAATAATTTGAGGTGGCGCATATATCAAGCGCTTTAAAAGTAATCTTTCTTTAAAATATGTTTACAGATGGAAATAAACCTTACAACTTATGCCTTTCTTTCAACACATCAATGATATTATCCAGTTTAAAACCTTTGGCCTGTAACAAGATTAAATAGTGAAATAAGAGATCGGCGGCTTCGCCTTTAAACAGATCATCATTGTTATCCTTTGCTTCTATCACAATCTCTACGGCTTCTTCACCGACTTTCTGCGCAATTTTATTGATGCCTTTGGCAAATAAAGAACTGGTATAGGATTTATCAGAGAGGTTATTTTTTCTATCAGTTATGATGTTTTCCAGCGTGGTTAAAAAATTATCAGACCTATTGGTTTCTCCCCAACAGGTATCTGTGCCAGTATGGCAAACGGGGCCAACGGGATTTACTTTTATCAATAGTGTATCGTTGTCACAATCAACTTTAATTTCTTTCAACGAAAGGTAATTGCCACTCTCCTCGCCTTTTGTCCAAAGCCTGCTTTTTGTCCTGCTGAAAAAAGTCACCTTCTTTAACTCCTGCGTTTTTGACAATGCGGCCTCATTCATAAACCCAAGCATCAATACCACGTTCGTATCAGCATCCTGTATAATTGCTGGCAAAAGGCCATCAGCATATTTTGCAAAATCAACTGTTATCATTGTCTTTTTTTTCTTCAGATTTCCTGATCATTTCCATTAATTGATTTTCTTTATCTACCAGCCGGTTATGGCGATCAATAGCCCTGTTCTCATTCTTATGCTTTTGCCAAATGTATATTGCAACGGCAATGATCCCTAGTAAAAATATCATAATTTAAATTTTAAATTCTTACACTTACAAAAGATTGAAGAAATTTTTTCAAGGCTGAGATTTCGATCTCTTTGTAATGAAAAATACTAGCTGCCAGCGCCGCATCTGCATTGGCCTCTTCAAATACTTCTTTAAAATGTTCCATTGTTCCGGCGCCACCGGATGCGATTACCGGAACCGGTAATTCATCCGACAGCAGTTTGGTGATGTCCATCGCAAATCCATTTTTTGTACCATCATTGTTCATGGAAGTAAGCAGTATTTCGCCGGCGCCCAATGCAACTGCCTGCCTCGCCCAGTCAATTGTTTTCACTCCGGTTTTTGTCCTGCCTCCATTTAAATATACATACCATTCACCATCGTTTTCTTTTTTTGTATCAATTGCCAATACAATGCACTGGCTGCCAAACCTGCCGCTCAATTCCTTTATCAATGCAGGATTCTTGAAAGCAGCAGTGTTAACTGAAACTTTGTCTGCGCCATTTTGCAACAACAGCGCAACATCTTCCACCGAACTGATGCCGCCGCCAACCGTAAAGGGGATGTTGATGTTGGCTGCTATCCGTTTGACTAACTCAACTAACATTTTCCTTTTCTCTACCGTTGCAGTAATGTCCAGGAAAACCAATTCGTCTGCCCCTTGTCGTGAGTACAGTATCGCTAACTCAACCGGGTCACCGGCATCCCGGATACTTTCAAAGTTGATGCCTTTAACCGTACGGCCATCTTTAATATCAAGACAGGGAATGATCCGCTTGCAAAGGTTGCCCCTATCCCCTGAAGGGGGAAAAGACAAGGACTTGATGTTATGAAGACTATTATCCAATTTAAAATTTTGATCCGGCCAATGTAAAATCTACTGGAAATACACATACTCTTCCGAAGTCCTCTTGAGGGGATTAAGGGGAATTTTTCCTTCATAAATTGCTTTACCAATGATGGCACCTTTGCATCCTGTTGCAGCTAATTGTTGCACATCGGCTATGCTGGTAACACCACCGCTGGCAATTAAATTTATTTCAGGATGATCGGCCATGATTCGTTGATACAATCCGATTGATGGGCCTTCCATAGCCCCGTCTTTTGAAATATCTGTACAAAAAATACCGGTTACACCAAGGCCAATCATTTTACCAATAAAATCGGTGATGTTAATACCGCCATCTTCCAGCCAGCCGCTGATCTTGATTTTTTCATCCAGTACATCGGCCCCGATCAAAAATTTATCAGCGCCAAATTCCATCAGCCACTCTTCCAGCAACTCCGGGTGCTTTACAGCAAGGCTGCCGATGGTTGCGATGGAAGCGCCGGCGTTAAAAATATTCTCCAGGTCAGTCATTTTTTTTATACCACCGCCAAAATCAATCACCAGCCTGGTATTACTTGCTACTGCTTCCAACACATTTAAATTAATGATGGTTCCCGCTTTCGCTCCATCCAGGTCAACCATATGTAACCTGGTAATACCGGCAGCTTCAAATTGCCTGGCGACTTCCACCGGGTTATCATTGTAAATTTTTTGTTGTGCATAATCTCCTTTGGTGAGGCGTACACATTTGCCATCGATGATATCGATTGCTGGAATGATCACCATATCATTATTTATTGAAGCATATTCATTGGTATCATGTTTCATATCCATAACAATTGCTGATTAATGTTAGAAGCTGTTTCGGTTATTAATTTTTATTTTGATATG
>CAXTPJ010000651.1:0-2747 GCA_964245855.1 uncultured Ferruginibacter sp.
CAATACGATCAGTGTGACAAAAACAATCCCTTCTGTAACGTTGTGCATTACCGTATGGGTGGTGAAATTCATGAGGTTGTCACGATCATAAAAAGTTTCCATTTTTACATCTTTCGGCAACACCCTTTCATTGATCTGTGCAATTTTATCTTTCACTCTTGCCAGTACTTCTTTGGGGTTTTCATCCTTGCGCATTACCACAATTCCTTCTACTACATCATCACTATCGTTCAACCCAACCTGTCCAACCCTTGGCATAGAACCCTCCTGCACATCGGCCACATTCTTTACCAGCACCGGGTTGCTGCCCAGTTCTTTGATGATGATGTTTTCAATATCCTGTTCAGAGTTTAATAAGCCAACTCCACGTACCACGTAAGCCTGTCCATTTTTTTCAATTACATCGCCGCCAACATTGAGGTTACTTTTGTTCACCGCATCGTACACTTCCAGCGGCGTTACATCATACTTTGATAAACGGTTGGGATCAACACTTACTTCATATACTTTCTCTTGTCCGCCGAATGCCACAATATCGGCAACGCCCGGCACTGCCCTTAACTGGCGGTCGATCACCCAGTTTTGCACCGTCAACAATTCCCTTGTATCTCTTCCTTTACTTTTTAACGTGTACCGGAATATTTCACCGGTTGGGCCATAAGGTGGTTGCACATCCGGTTCTACACCATCGGGCAATGAAATGTTCCGCAGCAGGTTATTCACCTGTTGACGGGCAAAAAAATCCTCTACGTTGTCTTCAAAAATTATTTTGATAACCGACAGGCCGAACATCGTAATACTACGCACACTCGTTTTTTTCTGCACTGCATTCATCGATATTTCTATCGGTGTGGTTACAAAACGTTCGATCTCTTCTGCACTGCGGCCGTTCCATTCTGTTACGATAATGATCTGTGTATTGGTAACATCAGGAAACGCTTCGATGGGCATATTTTTAAAAGCCACAAAGCCGGAAATGGCCAGTACGCCTACACAAAAGAAAGTAAAGGCTTTATTCTTGAGCGAAAAAGCAATGATGTTTTTTATGAATTTGTTCATCCGTTAATCGTTTAAGGCATCGTACACCAATAGTTGATTCGTGGTCATTACCTTCTCTCCCTCTTTAATGCCGGAAGAAACATACGCAGTGCTGCCTACCTGCCTGAATACTTCTACCTGCCTTGTTTCAATGTTGTTGCGGTCTTTGATCATCATCACAAAACTTTTACTCCGGTCGAAGATGATGGCAGAAGACGGAACAGCTATCATCACTTTATCTTCGGTGTAGGTAAGTTTGATGGTAGCCCGCATTTCAGGTTTCAATAAAAATTGATCGTTGTGAAGTTTGATACGCACTTTCATGGCCTTTGTTTCCGGATCGATTATGTTGTAAATCTTATCTACTTTTCCATTAAATACTTTATCAGGATAACTTAATGTAGCAACCGATGCATCAATGCCCATTTTTACCTGGTTGATGTCGCTTTCGTTTACATTGGCAATGGCCCACACATCGTTGATCTCTGCAATGTCGAATATGTTATCCGTTTTATCGCTCCGCAAAGACATATCCTGGTTGATGGTTTTCTGTATCACAAACCCACTAAGCGGAGAATGTATCTCATACAATGCGCCTTTTTTTATGCTGTATATCTGGTAAGTTTCCTGCAATCTTTTTAACTGTGATTCGGCTTTTTCAACGAGGCTTTTCGATTGCAACACATCACTTTCTGTATTGAGTTTTCCGTCAAATAATTCCTGCGCTACTTTCAGGTTATTCTTTGCCACCAGCACATCATTGCGGGCATCGTCCATTTCCTTATCGAAGCCTGCTACTTCTGTACTGCGTATGGTTGCCAGCAACTGACCCTTGGTAACATAGTCGCCCAACTCTACAAACACTTTGGTAACGGTACCGCCTACCACAGGAAATACTTCGATCAGTTTGTTATTATCCGTGGTGATCTTGCCATAAAAATTCAATTCGTTTTTTAATGAATCCTTAATTGCTGTAGCAGTGGTGGTGGTGGATAACATTTTATCACTAAGTGAAAAAGATTGTTGCACCGGTATTGCTGGCGGGGCAGATGTACAGGCTGCAAACCCTATCAACAGCAATAAAAAACAAATGGTATGCTTCCTATTCATTTATAAAATTTTATCGTTTACGAGGTAGTTGATGGTTTCACCTGCCACCAGCAATTGCTTTTTCATTTCATTGAGGAGCAGTGTACTTTGGTTATAGCTTTCCATGAAATCGGTGAACTCTATAAGGGAGATATTTCTTTTTTGAAAATTTTGTAACACGCCCTTATACACTACATCAAGGTTGGAAGCTGTGCTGCTGCTGATTTGTGTGTATTGTTTTTGTTGGTATAACCAATTACTGTAAGCGGTACTTACTTTAGCATTCAGTTCCAATGCATTTTGCTGTTGCAATGTTTTTGACTGGGCGATTTGTTTTTCAGCAGTTTTTATATTGCCTTTATTGCGGTTCCACAGTGGCAGCGGGATACCAAAAGTCAGGTTAACCTGTTTGTTGAAAGCACCGCCACGTTGATCGTACGAAGCGCCCATAGTAAGATCCGGCACCCGTAAAGATTGCTGCCATTTTAAATTCAGTTCATCACTGGCCGCAATTTGAAGGGTAGTTAAATAATCCGGATTCTTCTCCAATGCCGCTTTTTGCAGATCAGGCAGTGTTAAAGGAATGGATTTACCGAAATAATCGCTGAGCATGCCTTCAC
>CAXTPJ010000652.1:0-2736 GCA_964245855.1 uncultured Ferruginibacter sp.
CAACGACCAGGTAACGATTGACGCTGCCAACGCTGTAAAGGCTTGTGGTGTAGGTATTAAATGCGCCACCATTACACCGGACGAAGCCCGTGTAAAAGAGTTTAACCTGAAGCAAATGTGGAAGAGCCCGAACGGCACTATCCGCAACATTTTGGATGGTACTGTTTTCCGGGAACCGATTGTAATGCAGAACGTACCACGTTTGGTTACCAACTGGACAGCGCCGATTATTGTTGGCCGTCATGCTTTTGGCGATCAATACCGTGCAACCGACACTGTTATTAAAGGCAAAGGAAAACTGACCATGACCTTTGTACCGGAAGGCGGCGGCGAACCACAAACTTTTGAAGTATTCAACTTTAAAGGCGATGGCGTTGCAATGACGATGTACAACACCGATGAAAGTATTTATGGTTTTGCAAGAAGCTGTTTCAATATGGCACTCACCAAAAAATGGCCTTTGTATTTATCAACCAAAAATACCATCTTAAAAAAATACGATGGCCGTTTCAAAGATATTTTTGAAGAAGTGTACCAGGGTGAATTTAAAGCTAAATTTGATGAAGCAGGCATTGTGTACGAACACCGCCTGATCGATGACATGGTTGCCAGTGCATTAAAATGGAATGGCAATTTTGTATGGGCTTGTAAAAACTATGATGGTGATGTACAGAGCGATACCGTTGCACAAGGTTTTGGCTCATTGGGCTTAATGACTTCTGTATTGGTTACTCCTGATGGAAAAACACTGGAAGCAGAAGCAGCACATGGTACCGTAACCCGTCATTACAGGGATCATCAGAAAGGCAAACCAACTTCTACCAACCCGATTGCTTCTATTTTTGCGTGGACAAGAGGACTGGAGTTTCGTGGTAAAGTAGATGGCAACCAGCCATTGATCGACTTTTGCCAGGCACTGGAAGCAGTTTGTATCGAAACAGTAGAAAGCGGAAAAATGACCAAAGATTTAGCCGTTTGTATTCATGGCAACAAAGTAAACCACGGTGACCATTACCTGTACACCGAAGAGTTTTTAGATGCCATTGATGAGAACCTGAAAAAGAAAATGGGATTATAATCAATTCATTTTTTAATACAAAGGGCAACAGTAGTGTTGCCCTTTTTTATTTGATAAGAACTTCATCAACAAGTTTCTTCTTTGCGCCTTTGCCCCTTATTTTTCTTTGCGTGAATTTATGTAAATCCAGGTAGCAGGTATTAGCATTACACATGCTCCTTTATTCGCTTCACCAACTCATTCTTTGGCACCACTCCACTTTGCCGCCACAATATTTTACCCTGTTTAAACAATATCAAGGTAGGCACACCACTAATTTGGTATGCCCCTGCTGTATTCGGGCTTTTATCTACATCAATTTTTATAATGCTGGCATTGTCCTGCACTTCATCTTTTACCTGCTTTAAAATAGGCGCCATTGTTTTGCAGGGGCCGCACCACTCCGCAAAAAAATCCACCAGTACCGGCTTATCTGATTGTATAATTTCTTTAAATGTCATAGCTGTAATTTTTAATTTAAAACTCACCAATTGTGCCAAATTCGGCACCATACATTTGGATACTGATGCCATGCAAAACCACTGTTGAACGGAGCGTCGCCCATGTCGCCTTATTGAAATACAACAGACCGCAAACAAACAATTTTTTAAATAAGTTTCACTACAAAAACAATAAGAAAAGCGCTCCAAAAAGAGCGCTTTCATAACCTATGCAAATCTAAAAATTAGTATAATTCAAACCTTACCGGTAAACTAAACCTTGTCTTCACATTTTTGCCTTTTAATGAACCTGCTTTCCAGGTGGGCATTTTTTTAAATACCCTTAATGCTTCATCTTCCAAACCATAACCCAGCATATTGTTGGTGGTTTTCGCATTGCTTACTTTACCGTTTTCATCCACCGCAAAACTAATGTTTACCGTACCTTCTACTCCATTGTCAGTAGCTTCTGCCGGGTACTGCAGGTTATCGGTAAAATATTTTTCCAATGCTTTTTGTCCGCCGGGGTAGCTTGGAAATACATTGGTGTAATACCCTTCTTTATCCATGGCATCAGATCCGCCGGCACTGGCGCTTTCATTCATGCTAATACTTACCCGTCCTTTTTTACCTTTTTTTGATGGGTCAGGCTTTGCCATGCCTACTTTCTGCATCGAACCGGAGTCAATGCTTTTATTATTACTATCACTGGCTGCAACTGCACTCGTTGTGGCCGATGCATTATCGCCGGTTGTAATGGCCTGCGTTTTATCTTTCGCCATCATTGATGAGTCGGTGTCAGCAACCGTGTTTTCTGCGTTATTTTTCGATTGACAGCTTATAATACAAGTAGTTATAAGTAATCCAAAAAAGATATTCCTTTTCATAATTGAAACAATTTTAGTGTGCCAGTATAATTTCAAACGGTATGCCTGCATTCAAAACCATATAAATCACCATTAAATGTTAATTTTTATTGCACAGGTTGGGGAATTCAATCAGCATAAAAGTTACGGTTGGCGTAAATCATCTTCTTTTACTAAACAGTATCTTTGCATCGATAATTTTCAATATGGGTACAAAAGGAAAAGTATTAATGGCCATGAGCGGCGGTATTGATAGTACCGTAGCTGCCTTAATGCTTCACAAAGAAGGATACGAGGTGGTAGGCATTACCATGAAAACATGGGATTACGCAACCAGCGTAGGAACAACGGGTAAAAAAGAAACCGGCTGCTG
>CAXTPJ010000653.1:0-2727 GCA_964245855.1 uncultured Ferruginibacter sp.
TTTTACCGCTGTAAAATCTTTAGTCAGAACTTCATAAGATTTGCTGCTGCTGATTTTATCCAGTACATCCAGTAACAAATGTATGCGGCTGAAGCCTTTGGTATGCTCAATGGTTTTTATCAGCGACCCTGTTATTGTTTTTAACTTATGCTGCAACTGTATGCCGTCATTTTGCTGAAGCAACCGGTCAATGGATTTCATTTCTGGCAATGTCAATAAAGCATCACCTAAAATATCTTTTTTAAAGTGTACTACCGATACAGCACCAATCATTTTTGAATGTTGCTTCCTGAACCAGTGCGGAAGGTTGGCTGCTAAAAAAAATACATCACCTGTTTTATATTCCCCAACATAATCACCGGCCATTAAAGTGCCGTGGCCTTTGGTTATTATGATCAATTCGTACTCTTCATGCCGGTGCCAGTTTGTTTCAAATTTGGGTGTGCGGTATTCCCGACAGGCAAAAGACTGGTTCGATTCTATATGTATTTTTTGTATCAGTGTTTTCATAAATTAAGGCTAACCAATTATATTATCACAGTATGTTCTAATTGATTCAGTATTGTGATAATATAATAGATTTTATTTTAAAGATAACAGTTGTTGTATTGTTTGCAATAAACAAATTTTGGATATCGAACAATTGCCATTACGACTGCCATGTTATCATCAGCAAGAAATACAAGCACTTTTTATATGGAGGTATTTAGGAGAGATATTGTTTACAAACTTTCCATTACTTCGAAAATGATACAACGGTTATCAATTTGGTTTTGTTACCAACTTAGGGAATGCTATTGAACTTTATTGGCAATTATGATTTTGTTATTCTTTTCTTTTTTGGGAAAGGAAAGAATAATCACACTTGTGCTGCAGTTCCTTATGAAGCTTTTTTCTCTATAATTCAAAACGTTCAATTAGTTTAAACAGATTCAAACTCACTAAATACTAATAGGAACAAATTGGTAAACTTTTAATCCTTAAAGTGAACACGTAAGTGCATTAAAAAACCCCTTCCAAAGAAGGGGCCTTTTGTGCCCAGAACAGGAATCGAACCTGCACACCTTGTGGGCGGCAGATTTTGAGTCTGCTGCGTCTACCAATTCCGCCATCTGGGCATTTTTGAATTGGGTTGCAATATTACGTTATCCATCTAACCTGTCCAAAATACGTTGCAAATATTTTTTCTTGTAATAATAATCTTTCAGTTTCAGCAACGCTTCTTTAGTGATTGTTGCATCATCATAATTGGCCATCACAGGGCTTATATCAGCATAAATAGTCTTTTTAAAGCCGGCAATCGCTGAAGCAGAATCTGCTGATAAATTTTCGTTCAGTTCCATTACTTCCATCAAAAAGTCGGGCGGCAAAGGATATTTTTCATCTGTTTCAATCAATCCTTTCAATTGCAACACATATTGAATGGTACTATCCTGGTTCTTGAGTACTTTAAATCCTTTATTGATCTCAGATGATTTCTCCAATGCTTCCTGCTGGGATGCTTCATCTGATTGTGTGAAAAAATCAGGATGGTATTTTTTCTGCAATGCTGCGTATTGCTTCGATAAATAATTGCCATCAACAGACAGGCTGATGGGCAGATCAAATAATTCAAAATAATTCATTACCAAATGTCAACTTTCAAACAGCAAATTCCAAATTAATAATAACTTGCCGCCACAAAAAACGATTGATGCTACAAATAGGTTTAATAAGAGAAGGCAAATCGCCGGCTGATAACAGGGTGGCACTTACCCCGGCACAATGCAGGTGGCTGCACAAAAATTTTCCTGATATAAAAGTGATGGCCCAGCATTCAGATACCCGTTGCTTTACTGATAAGGAATTTGAAAGAGGAGGGGTGGAGGTGAAAGAAGATATAAGTGATTGTGATATTTTATTGGGCATTAAAGAAGTTCCGGTAGAAATGTTGATACCGGGTAAAACCTACCTCTTCTTTTCGCATACCAAAAAATTGCAGTCGCACAATCAACATTTATTTAAAACAATTTTAGATAGAAAGATTACCCTTGTTGATTATGAGTGCCTGGTGCATGAAGATGGACAAAGGGTATTGGGTTTCGGTTTTTTTGCCGGTATTGTAGGCGCCCATAATGGAATGATGGCCTATGGCAAACGTACTGGTAGTTATAACCTGAAGCGGGTACACGACAGTAAAGATTACCGCCAGTTGATCCATACTTATTTTGGTTTAAAAGTGCCGAATATTAAGATAGCCGTTACCGGTAGTGGGCGTGTTGCCCATGGTGTGCTGGAAGTAATGAACATGATGGGTATTACTGAAGTGGAGCCAGACGAATACCTGGAAAGAAAATTTACCTACCCGGTGTATGTGCAATTAAAAGGGAGCGACCTGTACACCCACAAAGAATTGAAAACCTACAAACGGGAACACTTTCACCAGCATCCGGAAGAATACCGCAGCCGTTTTTTGCCGTACACCAAATGCACCGATATTTTGATGAATGGTGTGTACTGGGCAGACAATGTACCGAGGTTGTTTGAAGAAAGTGATTTGGATGAGAGTTTTGCCATACAAACCATTGCAGACATTACCGATGATGAGCATGGCTCTGTTCCTATCAATTTGGGTGATCAAACTATTGAAGACCCGGTGTATGGAGTTGATAAAATAACCAAAGTAAAAACAAGTCCCTATATCAACAGCAGCATAGATTTAATGGCAGTGGGCAATTTGCCCAATGA
>CAXTPJ010000654.1:0-2721 GCA_964245855.1 uncultured Ferruginibacter sp.
GAGATTTGTGTACATGGTGAGAAAGTTATTCCTGCCGGAGATACTTGTGCCGGTTTGGTTGAAGTAGGCATTGGCGTTATTCCCGGTGGTGGTGGTACCAAAGAATTTGTGTTAAGGGCATCAGATGAGTTGCACAGCGGCGAAGTTGATACCAATACATTACAGAACCGCTTTCTCACCATTGCTACGGCGAAAGTGGCTACCTCAGCACATGAAGCATTTGATCTGGGCATTTACAGAAAAGGAAAAGACCAGGTAAGCATCAACAGTGGCAGAAGAATTTCGGAAGCCAAACAGGCAGTAATAGCATTGTATAATGATGGTTATGTAATGCCGGTTCAACGCAACGATATAAAAGTGTTGGGCCGTAGTGCATTGGGCGCTATGCTGGCTGGAATCAACGGTATGCATACCGCTCATTATGCCACTGACCATGATGTAACTGTAGCAAAAAAACTGGCTTATGTAATGTGTGGCGGCGACCTGAGTGAACCCACCCTGGTAAGCGAACAATATTTACTGGATCTTGAAAGAGAAGCATTTTTAAGTTTGACAGGTGAAAAGAAAACACTGGAAAGAATACAGAGTGTATTGAAAAGTGGGAAGCCGTTGAGGAATTAGTTAATCGTGACCATCCAGGTTTTGCTGATAAATTAACCTGTTACCGGAAACAGTCAATAACAACAGTCTTTTACTGTATGCATTATCATTCTTTGCAGAAGATATTGGGCTGTAATATTCCTGAAGTGGATCACTACTAAAAAACATCACCTGTTAACCAAAGCGGTTAAACTGGTGCCATGAAAAACCAATGCCGAACGGAGCGTCGCCAATCCTGATGCTATGAAATACATCTGCCGGTATCAAAATAAATTTCAAGAGAGGTAAAGCGTACAGTATCACACAATTCACCTTTTGAAGTAGTGGGGCGTCCAAATTATTCAATAAAACCGATTGCCTGGTATTGTGCCTTTATGGTACTGCTGTTAGAGGTAGTTACATAAATTACTTTACCGGTTTTGCAACTGCAGGCGGCACAGGTATCAGCAACATTAACGGGAATGATGGCAACAGCAATTTTATAAAGACCCAATCCATCAAGGTAATTGTTTACATTCACAAGGGTAAGACTGTCATTTGCAGGTGAACCCCATGCATCAGCGCATTTGGTTTGATTGTACGACATCACCAACTCATTGTCGTTATTCTTTTTAGAACAGGAAAATATGGTAGCAGCAGCCGAGAAAATAACAGCAGCTATCAGAAGATATTTTTTACGCATAAATTTATTTACAGGACAATTACTTTACTTAATAGGTTGCATGATAGTAAAAAAATGACTTATAACAATGGTTGCCGCAGCGCATTTTCAAAATCACTCCAGATTTCCTTTACAATTTCAGCCGCCGGTTGAATGGAGTCAATGAGTGCACTTACCTGTCCTATTTCCAGTTCACCATTGTCAAGGTCTCCCTCAAACATTCCTTTTTTTGATCTTCCCCTGCCCAACAAAGTTTGCAACACTTTATTGGTTGCACCATTTTCTTCTGCTTCATTCACCTGTTTAAAGAAATCATTCTTCAGCAGCCGCACAGGTGTTAATTTTTTCAACGACAACTGCGTATCGCCTTCCTTTGCTGCTATAATTTTTTCTTTAAAGTTCAGGTGAGAGGAGGCTTCAGGCGTAGCAACAAAGCGGCTGCCGATTTGCACCGCTTCTGCACCCAACACCATTGCCGCCAACATTTGCCTGCCCGTAGCAATACCGCCTGCAGCAATAACCGGGATGGTAACTGCATTCTTAACCGCAGGTATCAACACCATGGTAGTAGTTTCTTCTCTCCCATTGTGGCCGCCTGCTTCAAAGCCTTCTGCAACAATTGCATCGCAGCCTGCTTCCTGTGCTTTTAGCGCAAACTTGCTGCTGCTTACTACATGCACTACGGTTATGCCATGCTGTTTTAAAGTGGCAGTCCAGGTTTTAGGATTACCGGCCGACGTAAAAACAACCGGTACTTTTTCTTCTATAATGGTTTGAATGTGCTTTTCGGCATCGGCATATAACAATGGAATGTTCACCGCAAAAGGTTTATCCGTTGCTGCTTTACATTTTTGGATATGCTCTTTTAAAATATGCGGATACATGCTTCCGCTGCCAAGCATTCCTAAACCGCCGGCATTGCTCACTGCACTGGCAAGTCGCCAGCCGCTTGCCCATATCATACCTGCCTGTATGATTGGGTATTGAATGTTGAATAATTGGGTAATCCGGTTGTTCAATTGCAGGCAAGTTTTGGTATGTATTTGATGAGCCTTCTCTTGCTAAAATATAAAGAACGGCATTTGCCTATCCAAGATCAATATCCGTATCATCCCCAATATTGAGCGAACGGGTTTCACCTTTGATACCGGTATCGCTGCCGATAAGTGAATCATCCAATACTACATCGTATAATTTAGAATAAGACCCGATGATGGATTCCTTCACAATAGTATAATTCAACACCGTGTGTTCGCCAATAGAAACATTGGGGCCGATGACGGAGTTTTTGATATCGCAGCCCTCGCCGATGCTCACCGGTGGAATAATGATGGTGTTTTCAAAAGTTTCAATCCCTGATACAACACCGCCAAATTTTTTCAGCATAGTAGCATTGGACTCTAACAGGGTTTCTTTTTTACCGCAATCAAACCAGTTTTTTACCCTGAATACTTTTAGCT
>CAXTPJ010000655.1:0-2714 GCA_964245855.1 uncultured Ferruginibacter sp.
CTTATTATAGCAACACATAAAAACCTGGCAGATGAGGTTAAGAAAGGTAATTTCAGGGAGGATCTGTATTACCGTATCATCGGTTTACCCATTGAATTACCACCACTGCGTGACAGGGGAAATGATGTACTGATACTGGCCAAATTTTTTTCTGAAGAGTTTGCAAAAGATAATAAACTGGGTACCATCACCATTTCTGCCGATGCCAAACAAAAATTATTGGGCTATCATTTCCCGGGAAATATACGTGAGCTGAAAGCCATTATGGAACTGGCTTCTGTAATGTGTGCCGATGGTGAAATTGCAGCCGATGACATTACTTATAACTCCACCAAATCAGATGAGATATTTACGCTGGAACAAAAAACCCTGCGCCAGTACACCTGTGATATTATTAAACATTTCCTCAATAAATACGATGATGATGTATTGTTGGTAGCAGAAAAACTGGACATTGGAAAATCTACCATTTACAAAATGATACAACAAAAAGAGATTGTAATGGCATAATTTTTTTACAATACAAAAGACAGGCATCAAATTTTAAAGCAACAATTATGCGTAAGAATGCAGGAGTGAAATGGGATAACCATAAGCCTGAATTATTGGAACAGGAGATGCCGGACAATGCTGGTAATTCAACCCTGGCGACAGGCAACAATGTTTTGCTGGCGGAAGAAGATGCAGCCGGCGAAAAAGAAATACAATTGCAGCGCATTGCCACAAATATGCCCGGCGTGTTGATTGAATTTGAAGCGGCAAAAGATGGTTCATTTATTTACACTTATGTCAGTCCTGCAATAGAAACTATTTTTGGCATCAAGCCTTCCCGTATTTTTAAACTCACCCAGTTCCTGCATCCTGATGACCAGGAAGCCATGTACAATGCACTGTTTCAGGCAGTAAAATCATCCCAACCTTTTTACATCGAATCAAGATTGATATTGCCTGGACATGGCCTTGTATGGCGTTCGTTGAACTGTTCTTTCTCACATTATTCAACCAACGGTAATAAAGTCTTTACCGGCTTGATGATGGACATTACAGAGAGAAAAAATGCTGATGAAAAGCAGAACGAATCCGAGAACCGCCTGATGTCGCTCATCACCAATTTACAAAGCGGTATTTTGGTAGAAGATGAAAACAGGAAAGTGGTTTTAACCAATGAGCTGTTCTGCGAAATGTTCAACCTGGATGATACACCCGAAGAATTACAGGGAGAAGATTGTACAGAGATATTCAGTGATAAAAGCACTTTGTTTACCGATCCTGATTTTTTTGAAGAACAGGTGTTATCATTGCTTGAATTTCAAAAACCGGCATTGAATGAAGTGCTGGAATTGAAGGATGGCCGCATTTTAAAAAGAGATTTTATTCCTATTTACAACAACAAAGTTTACAAGGGGCATTTGTGGAGATATACTGATGTAACCACTGAAAAGTATGCAGAAAATACGCTGCGTATAAGAGAAGAAAAATATCGCAGCATCATCGATAACATGAACCTCGGTTTACTGGAAGTAGATACCGAAGAGAAAATATTGTTTGCCAACCAGTGTTTCTGCGATATGTGCGGTTACGAACTGGATGAATTATTGGGCAAGAGGGCAGCGCAGATTTTCGCCAAAGGGGAGAACATTGAATTGATGGACCAAAAAAATGAAGAACGAAAAAGGGGTACTTCTGATGCGTATGAAATTGTGGTAAAAGACAAGCGTGGACAGGTACGATGGTGGCTTGTTAGCGGTGCGCCACGATACAACGACAGCGGTGACTTGATCGGGTCTATCGGTATTCACCTTGACATTACTGCACAAAAACAACTGGAACTGGAACTAACCATTGCAAGGGAGCAGGCAGAGCAGTCAACCCGCAGTAAAGAAGTTTTCCTGGCCAATATGAGCCATGAAATCCGCACACCCATGAATGCCATTTTGGGTATGAGCAACCAGTTGGGTAAAACGCCACTCAATAAAAAACAATCTTTCTACCTTGATACCATCAACTCTGCATCAGAGAATTTATTGGTGATCATCAACGATATTTTAGACCTCTCCAAAATTGAAGCAGGGAAGTTAAGCCTCGAAAAAATTGCTTTTGAACCAAGAGCCGTTATCAATAGGGCCATGCAGGCGTTGAATCATAAAGCAGAAGAGAAAGGGCTTTCGTTAACCAATTCTATTTTGGACGAAAGGGTATCGGAAGTGTTTATGGGCGACCCTTACAGGCTCAACCAGGTGTTGCTAAACATCATCAGCAATGCAATTAAGTTTACAGAAAAGGGCAGCGTGGATATTATGGTGCATGTAATCAACAGCACCCGCATGAACCAAACCATACAGATCATTATAAAAGATACCGGCATTGGCATGGACGAAAAATTCAGGCGCAATTTGTTTGAGAAATTTTCGCAGGAAGATGCTTCCATCACCAGGCAATACGGCGGCACCGGTTTGGGTATGAGTATTTGTAAAGAACTGGTTGAGTTGATGGATGGCGAGATCAATGCCGAAAGCGAAAAAGGTGTCGGTACGGCTATGTCTGTTTTGGTTACGTTCCCTAAAGGTATTGTGGAAGACCTTCCTTCGAAAGATGTGTTTGTGGCCGATGAAAGCATGCTGGCCGGTAAAAAAATATTGGTGGTAGATGACAATGAGATCAACCGTTTGGTAGCCACCACCATTTTGGCAAACTATGGCGCAGAAACAGTGGAA
>CAXTPJ010000656.1:0-2708 GCA_964245855.1 uncultured Ferruginibacter sp.
TTCTCCATTGGATACGAAGTTAGGGCCACGCAATTCTGTTCGCTGTGTAAGTGTTTCACTGAATGGATTAGTGGCAGTAAAGGCAATACTGCCTTTCTTCTGCCAGAATTGTTTGCGGATAGCGGCGGTATAAGAAGTAAAAGATGGATACCTGCCCTGCGCCTCATTCCTGGGACCATTGAAGTTACCAAAAAACTCTGCTACCAGGGTGTTGGTAAACTGGTAACTGGCGTTCATATTAAAACGGTAATTGTAACTGCTGCTATTATATCCTTTATCAATCGCATTAATAATGTGTCTATAAAACATGAATACATTTGTGCGAATATTGAGCTTGGCTGTTATATGCAGATCAGCAAACAGGTTTAAGCCGGTGTTATTTTCCCTGCCGATATTTTGTTTGGTATTTACCGATACATTGTTATAAAGCGAATCGCCGACTAAATAAGAGGAATAGTAAACAATGTATGGCTGAATATCATTGTCGTTGATGCGGTGAAATAAATTCGCTGAAAAAGAACCTGCCTTTCCTAACTCCCTGCTATAGCCCAATTCAAAGCGATAACCCAGTTCGGGTTGCAGGTATGGGTTACCGGTAGTAAGGTTTCTTGGATCTGTTGTATTTACAAATGGATTCAGGTCATCATAATCAGGGCGGTTAATGCGCTTGGAAAAACTCAATTTTACTGTTTGCTGCTCCCCTATTTTTTTGGAGAAAAAAATGGACGGTACAAAGGTACTGTAGCCAGGTATTTTGGCTTGCTGCAAAGCATTAGAGTAGAAAGCATCGATAGCGGTATGCTCATAGCGGCCACCAATCTTTGCATCAAATAATTTCGCCACCGGGAAGGTAAGTTCAGCATAGGCTGCCAGTACATTTTGCTGGTACTGTAAACTGTTTGACAAAAACTGGTCTGGCAAATACCCTTTTGAAACTGATTGAAAACTGGTTACATCGGCATCACTTTCAATGGTATAAAAAGTCCCTTTTACTCCAACACCCAGTTTTATATCTTTTGCCAATGGCTGTGTATAATCAATGTAGGCAATGGTTTCCCGGGTTTTAGCAGGGTTATAGGCTTTGGTGCCATAGTAAACAGAATCCTGTGGTAATAAGATCTGTTCTGTGTACGACCGTCCATTTTCTGTTCCGGTATTGGTGCTGATGCTGGCTTCCAATTCCTGGTCTTCTTTTTCAAAAGTCCTTTTGTAATTCAACGAAAGATCCACGGAGTGGTAACGGTACTGGTTACCCGAATTGGCAAGCGAAACAATATCAGGCAAAGTACCACCCTTATCGGGCTGCAAAATTTGATTGGTTGTGCCGTTACCGGTAAAGCCAAAATAGTTGTACGCAACATTGCCAGAAAAACTGTTGTACTTTTTATACGTCCAGTCAAAGCCAATTCCAGACTGGTAACCCTGCCGGTCGAAACGATTGCTGTTCTGCTGATCAAACGTACTAATGATATTGCTATCTGTTGTAACACGATAGTTTTTACTGCTGCCATTAGAAGGCAATCTCTTGTTACCGCTAAAAAAAGCATTGATGCCAAAATCGTTGTTACGTACATTAAAATTAAACGAAGCATTTTCGTTTCTTGTCCCGGCGGTTAGCGAAACATTACCGTTGTATCCTTTGCTGTTATTTTTTTTCAGGATGATATTGATGATGCCACCCAAACCCTGTGCATCATACTTGGCCCCGGGATTGGTGATCACTTCTATACTTTTAATCTGGCTTGCCGGAATCGACTGCAATACATCTGCTATGTTGCTGCCAAATGCAGAAGAAGGTTTTCCATTGATCAAAAAACGAATGCCTGAACTGCCTGATAATTGAACGTTACCATCAGCATCTACTGACACCTGTGGCACTTTTTTCAAAACATCAGTAGCTACGCCGCCCTGCGAACTCACATCTTTCTCTGCATTGAAAACCATCTTATCGATCTTGTTTTCTACCAGTTTTGTTTTTGAAGTAACCACCACCGTTTCCAACGCTGTTTTTTGCACAGCCAATCCAATTTTTTTAAGATCAACGATGGCATCTTTTTTATTCAGCACCAACCCTTCTTTGGTAAAAGCATCGTAGCCGATGTTTTCTACAATGATCTTGTAAGTGCCTTCTGGAATATCGGCCAGTGTAAAACTGCCTGTGTTGTCGGATGTGGTTCCTGTAAACGGTTTGGTATCGCCTTTTAAAAACAAGGTAATGGTAGCGTATTCCAATGGGGCTTTGTTATCTGCGCTGATGACTGTACCTATAATACTGTTGCCGCCTTTGGTTTGCCCGAAGCTAATGCTAGCCGATACCAACAGGATCAGGAATAAATAGATTTGTTTCATGGTTGTATACTTGCCGCAAAGATTGCTTTGAAATCTGTAGAAAAGCTGCTTTTTAACACACTGCTATTTTCATTTTTTGTGGGCGGCATTTTTAAAGGCTAAGTGGCAGTCAGTGTTAAGGATTTGTGAAGCCAATGATGTTTTAAAAGATGTATTAGTTTTTATTTTTTTATCAGAGCTGTCTGGTGTGCAAGAAAATGCCAGTTTTTATTTCTCCTGCACTATAAGTGAAAAAGGATTCAAACTGAAAAACCTTTCAAACAAAGCCCGTCGTTTTGAGGTGGAATTATCAGGAATTTTTAAAGAAAAACAATTCCAGCTTATCAGTAGATCAAAGAAGGAAACTGCCGGAGCCAATA
>CAXTPJ010000657.1:0-2706 GCA_964245855.1 uncultured Ferruginibacter sp.
TGATATAGTGATTGTAAAAAATATTTAGGTGTCTTTCTGTTGTCAGAAGGTATACAATACGGGCAGCACCGATCATATTTCTTTTGATGCAGTGGGCATACCGGCCTTTCAGTTTATACAGGATCCGCTGGAATATGAAACGAGAACGCACCACAGCAACATGGATACGTATGACCATTTAAGCATTGACGATCTGAAGCAGGCGGCGGTAGTGGTGGCGGCCTTTGTGTACAACACAGCCATGCGGAATGAAAAGCTGCCCCGCAAACCATTGCCGGCGCCGGAAAAATTTGTATTTGATTTTGACTTTCCAATCTAAGTATTATGCAATTTGATGAGTTTAAACAAAGTATGCAATCTGCTGCGCCACCAGCCAATTTGAGTGTTTATTTGAATGCTTTATGGTATGATGGCAAAAGCGACTGGAAGAAAGCGCATGATTTGGTTGACCAGTTGGAAGATGCCACGGCTTGCTGGGTACATGCTTACCTGCACCGCAAAGAAGGCGATGTGTGGAATGCAGATTACTGGTACAGAAGGGCAGGTAAAAAGCGGCCGGATATTTCGTTGGAGGCAGAGTGGGAGAGCATTGTGAGGGAATTGGGTTGATTTGTGATTTTCGATTTATGAATTGTGATTTGACGGAGTTTTTCCTGATGTTCATACACGAATTCAAAGGCAGCAACCGCCGTTAGCTGTTGTAAACCCTGACGGCGGTTGCACAAAGGGTTGTATTTTTGATTTATGATTTTGAAAGAGGTTCTTAATTTTCATTACATGAATTGGAACGAATTTTACTAATTCAATTCCCGCAATCCCCGTCAGCTGTTGTAAGCCCTAATGGCGGTTGCATCAAAAGTATTTTTTTGGTTGAAATGCAAGATTATGATTTGATGGATTTACTTGAATAGATGAATACCATGTTTTTTGCAACGCATGATTACTTTTACATGGTATTTTTCACAGCACCTGTAAAGCGAATTGAAAGGCTTGATAGGTGTTACATCCTATGGGTTCATACTCGCTGTTTTATGCAATGTGTAGCAACTATTTAGTCTACACCATGTAATTTAAAAATTAGTGTAATTCGTTCAAATTCGTTTAATAAAAAAACTTGAAGCTTTAGTAATTTCTTGAAAAAAAGTATCTCAAAATGCCATCTTCTTTTGAATAAAAATCTATCTTTCAACAAAGCAGGTTCCGTTTACAATTTTAATGGAGAAATAATATCTCTGTTGTTGTGTTGGCGTATATTTTGCTCACAACTCGGCTCATTATGAAAAGGTTTAAGAACAGTATATTTTATTTGGTATTGATCGGTGTATTCTCTGCACTGATCTTTTGGCTGGTAGGCCTGGGTAAAAAATTGGAAGCCGGCAGGAGTATTACAGTAGTAAAAGAAAGTGGCAGCCGCTGGAACGACTTTATTGATTCATTGACCCATAACCTGCAGCATCCGCTGGCTTTGTTGCTGGCACAGATCATTACCATTATTTTGGTTGCCCGCCTCTTAGGCTGGCTCTGCAAAAAAATTGGCCAGCCATCTGTAATTGGTGAAATAGCAGCCGGTATTATTTTAGGTCCATCACTGGCAGGTATTTATTTTCCTGAGTTCACCGCTTTTCTTTTTCCTGCAAAATCATTGGGCAACCTGCAGTTCCTCAGCCAGATCGGCTTGATATTATTCATGTTTGTAATTGGGATGGAGCTTGATTTAAAAGTGCTGAAAAATAAAGCCCACGATGCGGTAGTAATCAGTCATGCCAGCATCATCATTCCTTTTGCATTGGGTATTGGCCTGGCGTATTATATCTACCAACATTTTGCTCCGGCAGGAATCCAGTTTGCGTCTTTTGGATTGTTTATTGGAATCGCCATGAGCATTACTGCATTCCCTGTATTAGCAAGGATTATCCAGGAAAGAGGGATTCATAAAACCAGGTTGGGCACCATTGTTATAACCTGTGCCGCTGCCGATGATATTACAGCCTGGTGTATTTTGGCAGCGGTGATCGCCATTGTGAAAGCGGGTTCATTTGTTAGTTCGCTTTACACCATCGCATTGGCCGCCGCTTATGTATTACTAATGATCAATGTAGTGAAACCTTTTTTGAAAAGGATCGGTGATGTGTATGCAGCAAAAGAAAATTTAAGCAAAGGTATTGTAGCCGTTTTTTTTGTTACCCTCATCATTTCTTCTTACCTGTCGGAAGTGATCGGTATTCATGCCTTGTTTGGTGCATTCATGGCCGGCGCCATCATGCCGGAGAATGCCAAGTTCAGGAAGATGTTCGTTGACAAAGTAGAAGATATTGCACTGGTTTTATTGTTGCCACTATTTTTCGTTTTTACCGGTTTACGAACGCAGATCGGTTTGCTCAACGATGCCTATTTATGGCAGATAACCGGCCTTATTATTTTGGTTGCCGTAACAGGAAAATTTTTTGGCAGTGCGCTGGCAGCAAAATTTGTTGGCCAATCATGGAAAGATAGTTTAACGATTGGCGCATTGATGAATACCCGTGGGTTGATGGAACTCGTAGTATTGAACATTGGTTATGATCTCGGCGTACTTTCTCCCGAAATATTTGCCATGATGGTGATCATGGCGCTGGTGACCACTTTTATGACCGGGCCGGCGCTTGATCTCATTAACTGGATATTTAAGGCACCCAAACCGGACGATAAAAAAAAAAATATTGTCAC
>CAXTPJ010000658.1:0-2705 GCA_964245855.1 uncultured Ferruginibacter sp.
TCAATACAATAAATGCTGCCGCCATAAAATGAAGCAGGCGGGAACAATTTTTTAGTAACTCAAATGATGGATGTACAACGGAGATAGAATAATTGGTAGGCATAAGCATGGTTTTGTGCTTTGATGCCACTGCATATATATTCCATAAAAAATTATTGCGTTATTTGCCGGTCGCAAAAATCATTGAACTGTATTTCATTAAAACTGTTCTTTTCTTCAATGTCTAATTGCAGTAGCTTATTGTTTTTAAAATCGATGGTTAGGATGCCATCTTTTAATACAATGTTAGAAAAGTTATCCCAATCGTATAGGCTGCCACCAATCATTCTTTTAACCTCAACTCCTTCATTGTCAAACCTAACTATAGGTTGTTTGTATAAATATTGAATAATAGCTGCCGCAGCAACCAGCAATACCGCAAATACAATGGAATGAGTTGCGATCAATAATAAAACCGAGGCTGCACTTACCAGCAACAGTTTATTGATCCTGAAACGTAATAATAAAGCAGGAATAAAAAATGAGCCCGCCAGAAGCAGCAAGGCAATGATAATGTTGAGCAGAAACTGCTCATTGGTGCGGTACACCAGTGTAACGATAGCAGCCAGTGCCAACAGTGCCCTTGTAACGGTTATGTCAATGGCTGTACTGGTTTCTTTTATTTTGAAAATGAAGGACATGAATGAATTGTCTTGGCTTGGAATCAACTTCGCAAAGTGAATGCTTTTTATATAAACCTCTGATAGGTCGCTCACTTTAGCCTCCCAGGCCGGCGGGCTGCGTAACTGGAACGCCGCTACTATTGCTTCTTTGAAAAAATTTGCTTCGCATTTTTTCAATCACGCTGTTGGCGTGACTGAACCAAAAAAGGCGGCAAACCCAGTTACTGGTGAGAACTAAATGCAGTAATAATTGAGAAAGTTTAGCGAATATTTTTTACAGTCTGAAATAACTCATTGCAAATAATTACAAAATTATTCGATAAGATACATAAGTGAAACTTCATTAAAAACGCTCATCTTATTGCGGGTTTGCCCCAACCAGCATGCTGCACAATTTAAATAAACACCTGGCGCCCACATTGGCATCCCATTCATCCTGGCCTACGCCTACTTCGTTTAAATCGAAACCAACCAACTGGCGGCCGCTTTTTAAGAGTTTTTTAAAAAGATAGAATACCTGCTCTGTTTCAAAACCGCCTTGCACTGGTGTGCCGGTGTGGGGACATAATTTTGGATCAAGGCCATCAATATCAAAACTGATATAAACTTTTTGTGGTAATTTATCAATGATATCGTCAGCAATAGCTTTCCAGGTTTCGCCTTCATACTGGCGCTCTTTGATGTCTTTATCAAAGAATGTCGTTACCCTGTTATTGCTGTTTACAATGTAGTCCCATTCTTCTTCGCAATAATCCCTGATACCAACCTGCACCAGTTTTTTCAACTGCGGAATTTCTTCCAGTGCATTGTACATGATGGACGCATGAGAATATTTAAAGTTCTCGTAGGCTTCCCTCAAATCGCAGTGGGCGTCAATTTGTAAAATGCCAAAGTCGCCATGCTTTTCGGCGATGGCTTTAAAATAACCTAATGGTGTGCTGTGATCGCCGCCTAATAATGCTACCAGTTTCCCGGCATTCAGCAGGTCTTTGGTTTGTTCGTACACCCAATCGTTCAGGTACACGCCGCCGGCATTGGCTTCTTTCAGCGTTTTGCACATGAATTTGTTATCATTTACTGATTCGCCTTCGGCGATGTAGCTGATGTACAGTTCTGCTTCTTTGCGCAGGTAATCGCTTTTCATCTGGATTTTGCGGTCACTCGGGCGCATAAAAAAACCTTGCTTCCAGGCATCCATGTAATCCGGGTCAAACAAATCAACCTGCAGGCTTGCTTTGAAAATGTGTTCCGGGGCCCTTGCGGTTCCGCCGGTATAACTTACAGAAACTTCCCATGGAACAGGGAGAATTACCAGGCGGGCATGTTCTTCAGCAAATGGCAAACCAAAAATATTGTTGTTCGGGTTACCTACTGAATTGGGATCAAATGTTGAAAGATCGGTCATTACTTTTATTTGGATGAAAAAAGCGCCAGGGTAAGCTGGTTAAAAAACGGGGGCAAAGATACGGCGTTACAACACAGCATTTGTAGACGTAACTATTAATTTACACACAATAAATTCATAATGTTTAATAATGGTTAGTATAAGAAGAAGAGAAAAATATACATACAATGTTATTGCAGAAGAATATTCGATGGAACTATACGGGCCGAACCTACGGTTCTCATTAATTTAAAGTGTTTTCAACGGACTGAAGTCCGTTGTTACAAAATGATCCGAGGCTATGCCTGTTTTAATTGAATATAGCTTTGCCATTTAAATGTCAGTTGAAAGCCCCTTTGGACTTAAAGCATTGTGACCAAAAGATTTCAGTCCGTTGCTTTAAAAAATACAACAATTGGGAAAAGCAGGAATTAGGGGTTTTATGCCGGAAATTTTGAAGGGAATATTTGAAGTACAGTAATGATATGTTGTACAAGAGTGATTATTCTTTCCTTTCCCCAAAAGGCAAGAATAATAAAATCATATTTGCCACTGAAGCTGAAAAGAGATTTACCGCCCGGCCCAAAATCTGCCTTTTGATTTTTAACAATGGCATCAACCAATCTTTATTTTAAACGGTCAATTAAATTAAACAACTA
>CAXTPJ010000659.1:0-2700 GCA_964245855.1 uncultured Ferruginibacter sp.
GAGCAGCAAACAATTCCCTGTAAAAAGGAGAATGCTGTGTAACATAACAGATCAACTCCTGCAGTTTTGTTTCCTGCAGTTGTTTTATTATTGCTGTTTGTTCGTATGCTGTGCCGGTTGAGCTCATGATTCATTTTCAATTATAACAACAGCAGAAGCCATTGATTTCAGGTGTGATAAAGAAACAGAAATTTTTCCCAGTTTCATTGCTGCTAAGGTAATGGCGGTATTGGCAAGAAAAAAAAGCACAGGTTTGCCCAACTCGTCATTTACTATTTCTATTTCATTGAATGCGGTGCCATCTTTCCAGCCGGTGCCCAGCGCTTTTAAAAAAGCTTCCTTCGCTGCAAAGCGTGCTGCATAATGTTCGTACTGGTTGGCCTTCGATTCACAATATTGTATTTCATTTTTTGAAAACACGAGTTCTTTAAAGCCGGCATTTTTGCCGATTTTTTCAGCCACCCTTTCTACTTCAATCATATCGATTCCAACGCCCCGGATCATGAAATTTATTTTTTATTGATCAATGCAATTTGCTTGCGAATATGCTCTTCTTCTTTCTTAGTTGCTATCTCTTTAATGAGCGCTGTATTGTAAAAAGACAATGCTTTCTTCATATCTTTTTGTTTGAAAGCATAATCCCCTGCCAACACATAAGCATTATAAAACTGCGGGTTGCTTGCAACCACACTGTCCGGATCAACTTTTCCACCATCTGCCATGCGTTGTTTAAACTGGCGGAATATTTCAAATGATTTGTACTGCGGCGTTGATAAATATGGATCTGCGGCAATCGTTAGTGTGGAATCGATTATCTCTTTATCCTGCTGCATTCCCGCCAGGGAAAAAATCTTTTTCAGATCGTAGGCAACATACTGGCCCAATTGCCAGGGAGCGGTAGACACCCAAACCAATCTTTTCTGCGGTTCAAAAACTACGGAGTGGTGTGCAATCAACTGGTTAATGGCTTTTTCATTTCCTTCGCCGATATCTGTATTATGAAGGCCTTTTCGGTCTCGCAAAATATTGATTGTTTTTTGAACCGTATTCTTTCCATTGGCATTCAATAATTCCATCAATCTTTCGTAGCGGTATGGCGAAGCACTTTCTTTTACCTGCTCCATATTCTTCTCAGATTTGGCTAGGCCGTTGCTTTGAAAATGATTGGTACAGACAATAAAATTTTTGTTGGGATCATACACATCCAGCGCAAGTGGTGTTTTTTCAATGATCACCGCTTTGTTATCTGCGGCTGATGCAACTAAAAAAGATTCCGACACAAACATGTTCCTCCTTTTTGCGATGGCAACAGCTTCTGCAATGTTTTTTGCGTATTGCAAAATCTCTCTTGTAACCAGTGAAACCGGCGTGGCAGAAGCCAGCGGATAATCTGATTTGGCAGCGTTAATTGTTACCGATAAACCTTCTTCATTCATGCCGGATACAGCGCCAATAAAACCTCCCCAGGTAACCGTCATAAATTTGTGCCCTTCGGAAGGATTGAAGAAAGCAACGATCTTATCTTCTGAAAATTTATCACCAACATAAAAATCAAAGTTGCGGCCAATGATCATCGTGCTGTCGGCTGATTGATCGTTCCATGTTCCAAAAGAAGTACAACCTACCAAAGCCAGGTTTTGCAAAGCATGGCCAATATCATGTGCGGCATGGTAATTTAAAATGCGCTGGTAATTGGTTCCAAGGTATTGGTATTTATCTGAAGCCGACTCTGAAATGCCGTATATCTCATCTTTATATTCTTCGGTAACATTCTTATCCAGGTTGCGGTTGAACCAACCGATGAGGTCTTTTAAATAATTGCGGGTAAAAGAAGAAGGCACCATTTTATTGATCTGTTCACTGAAATGATCTTCCTGCCGTACCACTAATTCTTTGGTGAGTTTACCATTGATAACGCCTCTTTCAAAAGGGGCGCCTTCTACATATAATTCAAACAAACCGCTTTTACTATGCCGGAACCAGTTATTCTTTAACGTATAAAAATCGTGGCCATGATCGGTACGCTGCAGTTGTTCGCTGCTGGTATCTTTTACCTCGGGTGGCTTAATGTTGGAAACAATTTTTATGTAAACAATCGCTGCAATCAACAGGAGCAGGATGGTTCCAAAAATGTAGCCCAGCCATTTGAATATCTTTTTTGTTTTAGGCATTCTTTATTTTTTTTATCAGGTCATCACCTTCCAACAGGGCAATACAGGTAACCAATGCGCTCATGGTAGTACCCAATATACCATGCAAATGTAAATTTTGTCCGGTCAAAAAAAGATTGGATAGTTTGGTTCGTGGAGAAATAGCTGTTTTCAATGGATCTTTATGATCTTTCACAATCCCATACATCGATCCATCGTGGTTGCCAATATAATCCCGGTAAGACAAAGGCGTAGCGGTGTAATAAGACTGTATCGAATCTCCCAAACCAGGAAATTTCTCTTCTACCAAACTGATCAATACTTCCGCTTTTCTCTTCTTAAATGCATCATAATCCTCTCCCCGTTCCTGTTCTGCCGAAACCGTATTGAAAGTATCTTCCCATTGTTTTACTTCTTCATATTTCATGTAACATAGAATAGTCATGGACTCTGCATAATCACCAGCTTTGGAAGATGCAGAAAAAAATAATCCATAACTCAATGGCCAGTTGTCCTGCGTATAATCTGCCAGATCCCATACATGGCCTTC
>CAXTPJ010000660.1:0-2700 GCA_964245855.1 uncultured Ferruginibacter sp.
GAAGCCATCCGGCTGTTTTCTACTTCAGGTTCGGCAATTAAAGTGGATTACTTGAGGATTAAGAAAGTGTAAAATTGTGTATTAATTTTGTTTACTTTAGAAATCACGCAAAGCACCAATAAGAAAAACGCAAAAAAGATAAATACAACTTTACGTTTTCGCCTCTTTGCATTCTTTGCTTGCCCGAAAGATCATTCAGGCAAGCGCTAAAAATTATTAATCAACAGTATTGAATTGAATACTGTTACTTGTTCATTTTTTTAGCGTGTAAAGTATCAGGCAAATAAGACAGGAGTAACCGACAGCCTTAAAAAAATGACTGATAAATACCAATTGAAATGAATAAGATTGGTGCGTAATTCTTGCCTAATCAGCAAACTCGCCTATGATTATTCCTGCAACAGCAAAACCCTACAAAATTATATTTCATGTTGTAATGGTATTTATGAAAAAAAGACTGCTTACTATATTATATAATGCAAGTAAAAAAAATCACAATTGCAATAACCCTGCTTTATACAATGTATTCACCGGCTTGTTATCCCAAAACAATTCAAAATTTTCTAACCCTGCAGCTTCATAATCATCCTTTACTTCCTGTAAAGTAAATAGTTTTTCTGCTGCGGCTAATTTTTGCAGCATCGCTGCCAGCCAACTCCCCTCCTGCTCATTTACTTTAATGTTGAACGATTCTTGTTTGGTCTGAAAATCGAAAGAATACATCTCCCACTGGTTGCCTTTTTTTGATTTGGTAAATTTTTCTACCTGCGGCAGGTTGCCCATCCAGTAAATTTTACTGGATGGCATGGTATTTAATCCTTCTTCCTGCAAAGCATTTACAATATAGTCTGGAGGAACAGTTGTTTTTGGGGTTTTAAAATCGAACCATTTGTGGAGCGGATGATCCAGGCAAGCCCCATGCATAAAATTGAGCAGCGATTTCTTCAAGCCAAAACTAAAGCTGTCATGATCGGCTCCGGTTGGATCACTGTGCTCAATATCGTTGTTGGCAAATGTGCCGATGGTGTGGCTTTGTTTAGTCACTTGATATTCACCGGGCGCTATGCCAACCGGGCTGTGTGCCGTCATGGCAAACTGGTGCCAAAAGGCCGATTGCAAAATACCTGCTGCAAATAATTGACGTACCATTTCCAGTGAATCGATGGTTTCCTGTGCTGTTTGTGTTGGAAAGCCGTACATCAAATAGGCATGCACCATAATGCCGGCTTCGGTAAAATGCTTATTCACTTTTGCAACCTGGGCAACGGTAATACCTTTTTGTATCAGTTGCAGTAACCGGTCTGATGCCACTTCCAAACCACCGGAAACACCGATGCAGCCGGAAGCTTTCAGCAACAAACAGAGGTCACGGGTAAAACTTTTTTCAAAACGGATATTGGTCCACCAGCTTACTACCAGTTTTCGCTTAATGATTTCCAGTGCCAGTGACCGCATCAAAGCCGGTGGCGCTGCTTCATCTACAAAATGAAAACCATTCTGACCGGTTTGTGCAATCATGTCTTCCATGCGGTCGCACAAAACATGAGCAGTGAGCGGTTCATAATTTTTGATATAGTCAAGCGAAATATCGCAAAAGGTACATTTGCCCCAATAGCAACCATGCGCCATCGTTAGTTTATTCCAACGGCCATCGCTCCAAAGGCTGTGCATCGGGTTAATGACTTCGATGGCCGAAATGTATTTATCCAGTAAAAAATCGCTGTAATCCGGTGTGCCAACCTGGCCCTGGCGGTAATCTGTACAGGCAGCATTACTGATGTAAGTAACGGTGCCGTTTACCAGTGTAAAAGTCCTTTTTAATTCTTCCTGTGTTTTTATACCCTGTAAATGCTGAATCAGGTTTTCAATCGGCGCTTCCCCATCATCCAGCGTAATAAAATCAATGAATTCAAATACCCGGGCATCAGACAAACAACGCAACTCTGTATTTGGGAAGCCGCCGCCCATCACCACTTTAGTATCTGGATAATGTTTTTTGATCCACTGCCCGCAGCGAAAACCTGCATACAAATTACCCGGGAACGGAACGGAAAGCGCCACCATTTTTGGTTGCACCGCTTTCATTTTTTCTTCCAGTATTTCGATGAGGATGCCATCAATAAACGTGTACGCTTTGTGCAGTTCGTTGTACAGTTCATCAAAGCTGTTGGCTGATCTGCCGAGCCTTTCTGCATAACGGCTAAAACCAAAATGTTCATCCACGCATTCTTTTATCAAGTCACTCAAATCTTCCAGGTACATGGTGGCCAGGTGCTTGGCTTTGTCCTGCACGCCCATATTACCAAATGCCCAGGCAAGGTCTTCCGTTTGTGCAAACCTTGCGGCTTCCGGTAAAAAACCTCTTTTACAAATAAGGTGTGCCAGTGTTGGATTTTTGCCCTGTAAAAAAAGAATGGTATCATCAATACTGTTGATGTAATCTTGTTGCAGGGCAAGGATACGGCGGGCATTATCGGTTAATGCATTGCTGTTGTGGATGGCAGCAAATAGTTTAACTAATCCATTTTTACTAAAGAGTTTAATGGTTACTTCAATGCCAAGATCTGCCTGAACAGAGGGAATATTTTTTGTATTGAGAAATCCTTTTAAATAAGCCGTTGCCGGGTACGGTGTATTTAATTGTGTAAATGGCGGAGTTAAAAGTAAAATAGGAAAACTCAAAATTGAATGGAATTTACG